>CBFHVP010000065.1:0-5921 GCA_965659315.1 uncultured Porticoccaceae bacterium
AGTTAACTGAGCCCATCAGATGCACATCCATAACCAGCTTAAAATCTGCCAGGTCCATTTTGGCAAATGATTTATCACGCAGGATGCCAGCGTTGTTAATTAAAATATCAACCCGGCCCCATTTCTCCATAGTCTCGGCGACCATCGCTTGCACTTCATCGAACTCTGCTACATTGGCACCGTGAGCAAAAGCCTGACCGCCAGCCGCTTCAATAAGTTCAACAACTTCCATAGCTGCATCCGATGATGCACCTGTGCCATCTCTGGCACCGCCGAGATCGTTTACTACTACTTTGGCACCGCGCTCTGCGAGAGCCAGTGCATGAGAGCGACCGAGTCCATTGCCAGCACCAGTGACAATAGCGACTTTTCCTGCAAAATTAATACTCATAACGAGTTTCCTCTGACCTGATTAGTTAGCCATCTGCACGCTGAGCCACTCAGCGACCAGTGCGGGCTTATCACCACCCTCAATTTCAACTGATACCTCAACCTTAAAGTCATACTGTCCCGGACGTTTTTCGCTAATATCCAACACGGTTGCATGACAGCGAATCTTACTATCTACGCGCACAGGGGCTACAAAACGTACCTTGTCGAAACCTTTGTTAACGCCCATGTAAATGCCTTCAATTAACAGGTTGTAGCTCTCAGAAAAGTGAGACAGCATGGACAGGGTTAAAAAACCATGGGCTATGGTGCCGCCAAAGGGCGTTTTTGCCGCAGCGTCGGGGTCGATATGGATAAACTGGCGATCCAATGTACAGTCAGCAAATACATTGACCTGCTCCTGTGTAACATGAAACCAATCTGTGGGCTCGCAGACATGGCCGATATATTGTTCGATTTCAGATTTTTTAATTATCTGGGGCATGCGCTCTTCCTTTATTCTAGTGGTCTGGTGGGAATGGTAATAACGAGAAACATCATTAATATGAACAACCAAAGTGTGCCTAGTTAAACCAGTAAAGACCATGACATGCTATGTCCGGTTGGCTTCCAATCGGTATCACTGAAACTAATTTTGATCATGTGATATAGCGTTGTGATTATCGCAGTGGATGGCTACCATAGGCCTGTACCTTAGCCATAGTGAGTAACAGTCAATTACAACCTCAGAGACAGATAAAAGCCCAACTTTTGGTCGCTTTCTTAAGTTTTGGCGCGGTGTGCATGGTCTTAGTCAAGAGCAACTCGCCGACCGGATAACCAGCTCCCCGCGCCATATAAGCCGCTTGGAAAATGGTAGTAGTCGCCCTAGCCATGCGATGGTAATTGATATGGCAATGGCCTTGGAATTAGGTCAGAGAGATACTAACCATCTATTAATTGCCGCCGGTTTTTTACCTAGCAGTGCAGAACTTGATTTCCATGCACCCGAGTTAAAGTGGTTGCGCAAAACGATGACTATGTCGCTTAAAGCTTTGGACCCCTACCCAGCTATTGTAATCAATGAGTCCGATGATATTTTGATGGTCAATCGTGGCTGGGTTGGTTTATTCAATCAAACCATCGATAAAACAGTTTTAAATAACGTAACCAATCACTTCGAATTCCTGTTCAGCCGTCAGGGTGCAGGAAACCTTATTAGTGGATGGGAAGATACGCTATCGGTAATTTTAATGTCGTTACAGCAGAAAATGTTATTCAGTAATAAACCTCGCGATCAGCAAATGCTTGAACGACTGAGCAGTCATGGAAATGTGCCACAAGACTGGCAACAACGAGCGGCAAGACTCGAGCCCATGTCTAGCTTTCGTATGCAAATCAATCTTAATGGTGAGCTTAAAAAATTCTTTAGCGTTCTCAGTACAGTCAGCACCATGGGACCGTCGGCATTTTTGTCTGGGCCCAGTATCAATATCAATACGCTATACCCCGAGGATGAACATCTCGACCTATCACAATTTTGCACGGATAAGCTCAGTCATCCACTACTGTTTTATTAATAGATTTGGGTAGCGATCTAGAACACCGGTATTAAGCGTATAGTCTTGTAAATCTGCCATTCACCAGACGCTGGAAACAATAAAAATGACAACAACTAACAGCATCATCGGCATTATTGTATCTCTGATTATCGGCGCCGGCATCCTATTGGCCGGAAGTCAAGGAAGTGTCAATGTATTTGGTATACCACTATTCCTGTTCTGCGGCATGATCGGCTTTGCTCTGCACTGGGCAATTTTTCTGCCATCCTTCGTTTTTAAGACTGAGCACTATTTCGATCTAACCGGCTCACTCTCCTACATCAGTACTGTGATTGCAGCAGCGTACCTAAATCCTAATCTGGATATCAGAGATCTAATAATCTGTGCCATGATCTTGATTTGGGCCGTTCGGCTCGGATCGTTTTTATTTTCGCGCGTCAAGAAGGTCGGACAAGACATACGCTTTATTGTTATGAAAACTAAGTTCTTTTGGTTTCTGATGACCTGGACCCTTGGCGGTCTCTGGGTATTGGTGACCATGGCGGCTGGGCTAGCAGCTGTAACATCTAACACAACCGTTGCGCTTGGCCCCCTGAGTTATTTGGCCATTTGCTTATGGATATTTGGTATGGTCATCGAAGTGATTGCAGACCAACAAAAAACCCGCTTTCGCAATGACCCAGACAATCGCGATCGCTTTATTACCACGGGGTTGTGGGCATGGTCTCAACACCCTAACTACCTTGGCGAAATCCTTTTATGGTTGGGCCTTGCCCTACTGGCCGTACCGGTTTTATCCGGCTGGCAGCTGGTAACATTGATCTCGCCGATTTTTGTCTACGTGCTACTAACCAAAATCAGCGGCATTCCTTTGTTAGACCGTCTTGCAAAAAAGAAATGGGGAGAGGATCCTGAGTTTGTAGCCTATATACAGGCAACGCCAGTTCTGATGCTCAGAAGACCGCGTCGCTAACCGCTTGCACCGCGCCTTAGCCAGCGTCAAACAGCACTAAGTGTGTTGCTCGAAGAATGTCTCGATACAATCAAAGGCCAATCTAGCCTCTGGCAACTGTGGGTAAAAAATTGGCCATACATGAGGCATTTCCTCACTGCTAAGAAAGCTGGCATTGGTACCAGCAGCGACTGCCTTATTGACATAACGACGCCCATCATCGCGAAGAATTTCGTGTTCACTGGCCAATACCAATATGGGCGGCAATCGTGACAAATCCCCCAACAGCGGAGACACGACAGGATCTTTAGTATTGTGTTTTGCCAACAGTCTGGCCGCGATAGAGAGAACGACCCTCGGTAGCTTTGCGATTCGATGCGCCAATGGTTTTAACATAATATCAAATTGCAGATTATCTCTAATACTGGGACTGCGCATGCGTAGATCGGTTACCGGTGAAAAAGCCACGGCTGCGCTGGGCGCTCTAAGACCTGCATCGCGCAACCAAGCCAGTAATGACAGAGTTAAATTACCACCCGCCGAGTCACCAGCCACGAATATAGTCGACGCGGGTTTACGTCCCTGGGGGCCATGCTCTAGCAACCATTGATAACTGCGGCGACAATCCTCTACTCCGGCCATCCTGGGGTGCTCCGGCATTAACCGGTAATCAATTGAAAGAACAGAGCAATTGCTAATCTCAGATAACTTACTGGTAATAATTCGATGGCTTTTCGGGCTACCCGCGATAAAGGCGCCACCGTGGATATACAACAATCGCCGATTATTATCGACGTCCACATCCGGCGCAATAACCCATTCTGCCGACACACCACCCGCATCCACGGGGCTAAAGCGACTAACGCAGTTGACTTCATCGGCAGCAAAAAACTGCTCCATCACTTCGCGGATAATAGGTACCCGTCGACGCAACGATAATGAGGTGCTGTTGGCACGACTGCTACGAAGGCGCTGGTTAATCTGTTTTAGCGCAGCTTTCGAGACGACCTGATCAGCTTTATTTGTAACGATTAGCCGTTGCCCTTGAGGGCTATCAAATTGCGCAAGAGGATCCTTGCGCAAAACCCGATAAATCAGCCAAACCGCACCTAAACCGCAAAGACCGATTAATAGTAGAGGAAGTTGCGTGGTAAAAATCAAACGCTATAACTGAGTTGATTAAATTTCTGCTGATGAAAATCACCGTCACCGAAGCTAACATTAATCATCATTAGACGTTTAACATAATGGCCTATGTTCAGTTCGTCAGTCATACCGATACCGCCATGAATCTGGATCGCCTCCTCACCGATAAGCTTGCCATATCGAGCAACCATTGCCTTTAATGCGTGCACTGTTTTTAACAGTGCGGTGCGATCATCCTCACCGGCCTGACAGAGGCCGCGATAGAGCATTGATTTAGTCTGCTCACACGCCATAAAGGTGTCTACCATACGGTGCTGGAGCACCTGAAATGAGCTGATTGGGGTATCAAACTGTTTGCGCACTTTGGTGTACTCAACTGTCGTGCTATTGAGCGTCGACATAATACCCAGAGCTTCTGCACTAAGACCAATCAATATCTGCGGCATTACCTGTTCAATCAAATCCATGCCCTTACCCACGGCATTTAGTAACTGGCTTTCGCTCACCTGCACATCTTTAAAGCTGACGGTAGCCGCACGCTGACCATCCATCATTTTATAGTCTTTAACAGTCACCCCAGGCGCAGAAGCGTCGACCATAAATAAACTAATACCATCGCAATCAAACTGGTCGCCACTGGTACGTGCAGTAACAATAAATTTATCAGCAGTGCCACCATTGGCCACAACGGTTTTTTCACCATTGATTTTATAGCCACCATCGGTCGCTGTTGCACTTGTCGCAACATCAGTCATTTCATGGCGAGACTGCACTTCAACAGAGGCCAACGATCCCATACAGCTACCATCGATAATACTGGGAATCACCTCGGCCTTAAGCGCACTGTTATCTGAGGCGGATAACAATCCACCGAACACCACAACGGTCGAAGCATAGGGCTCAACGACAATACCTTTGCCCAGCTCTTCCATAACAGCGGCAATATCCTCTACCGAGCCGCCAAATCCACCATACTCCTCAGCAAAGGGCACAGATAACCAGCCCAACTCAGCAAACATCGACCAAAACTCACGACTTATACCTTCATCTGAGTCAATAATTGTCCGTCTGGTATCAAAGTCATATTCATCTCGAACAAAGCGCGAGACACTGTCTTTGATCATTGTTTGTTCTTCGGTAAACTCAAAATTCATCTGTTAAAACTCCTGCAAAAATGTAACCGCTCAACCCTAAGGGAGCTTATTTAAAGACCTAGCACTGCTTTAGCAATAACATTGCGTTGCACTTCATTAGAACCACCATAAATGGTTGCAGCACGACCATACATATATTTGCTTCGAGCCTCGAAAGCAAAATCGTGACCCAATTGTTGCGCATCTAAGTCATCTGGCAGAGCGCCACCATAACTGGCAGCCAGCTGCAGCTGCAATTCTTGAATGGCCTGAGTAATTTCAGTCCCTTTAATTTTCAATAATGAAGACTCTGGACCCGGCATACCGCCTGCCGCCATTGAAGCAAACACACGTAGCTCGGTGTACTCCAACGCCATCAACTCCATTTCGATGGATGACAGACGCGCCTGAAAGATAGGATCATCAATCATTGCTTTACCACCATTGCATTCCTCACTCGCGCGTCGCTTCAACGCCTCTAGCATACGAGTCGAATCGGCGACCTCTGCCATACCCGTGCGCTCATGAGCAAGCAATGCCTTGGCATAGGTCCACCCTTTATCCTGTTCACCAATAAGATTTTCAGTAGGCACTGCAACATCTTCAAATAGCACCTCATTGAGCGTATGTTTACCATCGATAGACACGATTGGCTTAACTGTAATACCAGGCGTTTTCATATCAATTAGTAGGAAGCTAATTCCTTCTTGCTTACGCATACCTTTACTGGTTCGAACCAAGCAAAAAATCCAATCGGCA
>CBFHVP010000065.1:6019-10004 GCA_965659315.1 uncultured Porticoccaceae bacterium
TCTTTTAGTCAAACCCTCGTGCTAGATTTCTCAAGGTAAATCGAGGCAATAATAAAGCTCATAGGTGCCCCAATAGCCAATAGATCTGCGGTTAAAAGCGCTTTAGTCAGAGGTTCAAACACAGCATAATCAGAAAATACATCACTGAGAACACCGGTCATTAATGCCCCTATACCCAAACCGAGAAGATTACAGGCGACTAGTAATAAACCTGTCATAACACCACGCAGGCGCACCGGTGTAAGGTCCTGCACTGTGGAGAATGCCGGCCCATAAAAGGAGCTAAGGCTAAACATACCGGCGGCCATGCCGACATAAAATAGTACCGAAGATGGCGATACAAATCGAAACGCAATAAGCAATGGGGTAATGCCAATCATAAGAAAGGCAAGAAATCTTACTCGACCACCGCGGAAGTGAGCCTGATACCAGTCACTGAGAATACCGCCCAAAAACGTACCTGCGGTACCAAACACAATATAGATCAGCCCGTATGTCGCACTGATTTCGCCAACACCAAAGTCTCTCTCTCGCTCTAGCCAGACAATAGCAAATTGACCTGCGCCTAGCGGTATATGCAAAAAAACTGCGCCAAGCATGGTCCACAGTAACGCCGGTGTCGACTTGACCGCTGCGAGCACATCTGCCACTACCTTACTCCAACTACCGTCAATTAAAGTGACCTCTGACACGGCACTCGCATCGCCCTCTTCCATACCACCGCGCTGCGGGTCCTTAATAAGTAGCAATAATAAGGCAAGGGCGATACCCAAAACGCCAAGCACAATAAAACAGTTACGCCAACCAATCATTGGACCCAATACCCCAGCAACAATAAAGGCACCGCCTGCTCCAAGAGGTACACCTAAGTAGTAGATACCAGTCGCTGTGCCACGTTTAGCCTTGGGGAAAAGATCAGCGATCATTGAAATTGCCGATGGCGTCATGGCTGACTCGCCAACACCAATAAACAAACGGGCAATTCCTATTTGAGCAAAGTTTTTAGCCACACCAGATACCGCCGTCAGTAAACTCCAAAGTATCAACCCAGCAGCAATTAATCGCGGACGATGGATGCGGTCAGCCAGCGCGCCCATAAATAAACCCATAATCGAATAAAAGAAAACAAAGATCGGACCTGTCAGCAGACCAAACTGAGAATCGCTTAAATTGAGATCGGTAATAATTGCCGTGCCAAAACTGGTAATCAGCGTTCGGTCCACGATATTCATAATATTGAGTAATAGTAAGAAAAATAAAATACCCATTGCCTTTGCTGGCGTGTTATCTGATCGTTGATTCATATTCACCCTTATTATTGTGATGGCGGAACACTCGATGAAGGTCTTGCACTACAGTTTACAGGTGCAATATCTTATAAGTATGCAGTGGCGAAATTTGATGTAAAGTTAACAAAAACCCGCGCGTTAAAAAGAAATTAACATTGGCTCCACATAAAAAAATCGTTAGAAATGGCTGAAGTTTAAGCGTAACATTGACCTCGGATTTAATCATCATTATTTTAACACTTTATGTGACAATTGTTTGCACAAGCCCAATTACAGGGGGCTTTCGAAATAAGGAGACAGCACTATGTCATTGCAATTAGTTACCGCAGGATTAAAAGAAAAGGTTGGGGAAGATTGTGGCTTAGGCGCTGTCTTAAAATTTGATTTTGGCGATGATGGTATTCTCGTACTAGACGCAACGCAGGTACCAAATATTGTCAGCAATAATGATACTGACGCCGCCTGTACCATGGCGATCAGCATCGCTGACTTTATGGACATGGCCGAAGGTAAACTCGACGGCACTAGCGCTTTTATGAGTGGTAAATTGAAGATCCAAGGTGATATGGGCATCGCGATGAAATTGGCACCCATCTTGTCTTAATAGAGTTGATCAACAACAAGGGCTCCATTGTAATGCAATGGAGCCTTTTTTATTTATTAGCTGTAACTATTGGATAGTATCACTTGGTGGATAGTATCACCTTACCCTTAGCTCGGCGTTCCGTAATCGATGCAAAAGCAGCCTTAAAATCATTTAGCGGATACACCTCCGTAACGAGGGGTGTGAATTCTCCGTTGTCGACCATGGCAATTAATTCATCAAAGTTGTTACGTGATTCCATCGGTGCTCGTGCCACCCAAGCTCCCCAGAAAACACCAATCATTGAAGCACCTTTCAACAGCGCCAAATTAAGGGGAATCGCAGGGATAGGGCCAGAGGCAAAACCAATTACCAAAAAACGGCCATCCCACGCGATTGAACGAAATGCTTGTTCAGACAAATCGCCACCAACAGGATCGTAAATAACATCTGCGCCCTTGCCACCGGTCAACTCTTTAACTTTTTCTTTAAGATTTTCACTGGTGTAATTGATACGTAAATCTGCACCCGCTTCACAGGCAAAGTCTAATTTTTCTTCCGAGCTCGCCGCCGCGATCACCTTTGCACCCATGGCCTTGGCAATCTGAATAGTCGCAATACCGACACCGCCGGCAGCACCCAACACCAACAAGGTCTCACCGGGCTGAATATTAGCGCGCTGTTTTAACGCGTAGTAGGACGTACCATAGGTAATAGCAAAACCAGCGCCCTGCTCAAAAGACATAGTTTCACCCAAGGCGAAAGTCGCGTGCTCATTGACCACACATTGCTCACTAAACGCGCCAATTTGCAGCGTGGCAATAACCTTATCCCCGACCTTACGATTAGTAACACCTTCACCGACAGCAGTAACTACACCACAGACTTCGGCGCCGGGAGTAAAAGGTAACTCTGGCTTAAACTGATACTTGCCTTGCACAGTTAAAACATCTGGAAAATTAACCCCAGCAGCTTTTGTATCAATAAGGACTTCCCCCTTCGCAGGCGTGGGTGCTTCAGCCTCGGCTAATATTAAATTATCCGTTGGCCCAAATTCATTACAGATTAATGCCTTCATGATTTTCCCTCAAAATGCCCTATTACTTTAAACCCAGATACGCTGCCGCTTTGGCAACAAATTTATTGGTCTGCTGAAAACCACCGACTAATATCTCTTGACCCTGTGGGTTTTCAATTGCATCAATGTTAGCCCGCACATTTTCCGGCGTCTGCTGTTCCGGAGGCAGATAAATACCATCGGTCTCATAAATATACGTGCGCGCAAATCCACCGGCACCGGCACAGAGAATGCTGCGATTGGGCGCGTCGTTATCACATAATGTCAATAACGCGGCGGTTACCGACTCTACTGTCATAATATCTGACTGCTCTGATGTAATCAGGCCCTCAAGCATTCGCGTACCCGCTGTTGGCGATAGGCAATTGACCTTGATATTGGATTTTTCGCCTTCAATACAGAGCGTATTCATCAAACCGACTACCGCCATTTTAGCCGCACCATAATTGGCCTGGCCAAAATTACCGTACATACCACTTGACGAGGTGGTCATCACGATGCGCCCATAGCCCTGTTCACGCATCAACTCCCACACTGCCTTGGAGCAGTTTGCTGAGCCCATCAGATGCACATCAACGACGAGCTGGAAATCATCCATACCCATTTTGGCAAAGCTTTTATCACGCAGAATACCCGCATTATTGACCAAAATATCCACGCGACCCCATTGCTCAACTGCTTGAGCAACCATGGCATCAACTTCTTCTTTATTGGCCACATTGGCACCATTGGCTATGGCTTCACCACCTGCCGCCTCGATCATAGCCATAGTTTCCAGCGCGGCTGCGCTGGAACCACCGCTACCATCAACCGTGCCACCGAGATCATTAATCAGTACTTTGGCGCCGCGAGCAGCCAGTGCTAGTGCATGGGAACGCCCTAAACCATTGCCTGCACCGGTAACGATTGCTACCTGTCCATCATATCGTATGGTCATTGCCTTACTCCTATTATTACGAGCGGTACTGACTGAGTTCACGGCGCGCGATTACCATACGGTGAACCGCATCTGGGCCATCGGCAAAGCGTAACGTA
>CBFHVP010000066.1:0-9813 GCA_965659315.1 uncultured Porticoccaceae bacterium
GCCGCTAAATCAACTATCACGGCACCCGGCTTCATGGCCTTAACCATATCTTCAGTCACTAGAATCGGTGACTTGGCACCAGGGATGGCAGCGGTGGTGATAATAATATCTTGCTGAGCGACCACTTCGGTCATCAGTTCGCGCTGACGACGCAAGAAGTCTTCACCCTGCTCCTTGGCATAACCGCCCGCACCTTCCGATTCGCCGGTATCCAGGTCCAGTTCGACAGGTTTAGCACCCACCGATAATATCTGCTCCCGCGCTGCTGGGCGCACATCATAGGCTTCAACAACAGCACCGAGACGCTTGGCGGTGGCACAGGCCTGCAAGCCGGCAACACCGACACCCATAATCAATACACGTGCCGGCTGCAATGTCCCTGCCGCCGTCATTAACATTGGAAAGATTCGGGGCGCTGCTGATGCTCCCATTAGCACGGCCTTGTAACCGGCCAATGTCGCCATCGATGACAACACATCCATACTTTGCGCACGACTGATGCGTGGGACGAGCTCCAATGCTATGGCAGTAGCGCCTTTATCGGCTACCGCTTGCGCCGCTTGTGGCGCCGCCAGTGGATCCATCATACCGATAATCAACTGACCTTGACGTACCATGGCCAAATCATCGTCACTGTTTTCGTTGTTTGAGCCAAAGCTCTGGACTTGCAAAATAATATCTGCGCTGGCAAATATCTCTGCGCGATCTGCTGTCACTGTTGCACCAGCAGCGGTGTATTCTGCATCTGGGTAGCCTGCTGCACTACCGGCATTTGCCTGAATAAGTACCTTTACGCTTTTGTCCGTCAAGCTCTGGACATTGGCAGGGGACATGGCGACACGTTTCTCACCGGTTTTAATTTCCGAAGGGATACCGATTATCACTCAATTCTCCTAATTGTAAGATGTGAAAATAAAATTGTTCCCAATGGTAACAAATCGACACTCAATTGATAGATTCTAATGTGGAATATTCATTATTCCTCAATAGCCGACATCGCGTCGATAACTCCATGTGCAAAATTGTTTGCAGATTTTGTACTTCCCACACTAAACCAACACTCGTAATTGATCTGCAGGAAAAGGTACAAGACGGCCTATGGACTAGATGTCAAATACTGTGCGAGTATTTAGGAGTCGACTTAGATCCGCTTACCTTTCTCGCAGCCATTGGGTGTTCGTTTGATACAAATTGACAGGCAGTACCTTGTATCCATAATTTCGCAATAAAAAATACGCGCAAATGATGCTATGCAACCTTGTGCAAAGCCAAGCGAAAATATAGATAAATCCCATGAATTTTCGCATTAAACTAATATTCTCCGCTAGATTAGTCTCGAAATAGCAAAATCAGCTAACTCAATCAGCTTTACTTTATGATCGCTGTCGTCGAACCCTGCGAGAGCTGATTTGGCAAAATCTACCTCTCTTTGCGCTTTTTGCATACTGTAGTCTATACCGCCAGAGCGTTGCACAATCTCGACGATCTCAGCAAATTGCCCTGCACTCTTTCTAGTAATCGCATCGCAGATTATATCGCGTTGCTCGGCATTGCCTTTGTCTCGGGCGTAGATAAGAGGTAATGTCATCTTGCCCTCCGCAAGATCATCTCCAACATTTTTGCCAGTTAGCGCGATATCACCTTGGTAATCCAGAACATCGTCGGCAATTTGGAAGGCCATACCAAGATGCTTGCCGTAGTTGGCCATGGCGGAACGGCTACAGCCCGCCAGCATGGCTCCCCCTTCCGCTGCCGCTTCAAAAAGCTTTGCGGTTTTGCGGTAAATTACCTGTAAATAAATTTCTTCACTCACCTCGGCATTACCGGCATTGGCTAACTGCTGAACCTCACCCTCTGAAATAACATTAGTCGCGTTAGCCATAAGCCCCATAATAGCTAGATCATTAATATCGACTAGCATTTGAAAGGCGCGAGAGTAGATAAAGTCGCCGACCAATACGCTGGGTGCATTACCCCACTGAGCATTAGCTGTAACACGGCCGCGACGGAGCTTTGACACATCGACAACATCATCATGCAATAGGGTTGCCGTATGAATAAACTCAATCACCGCCGCAAGTTGAATATGCTTAGATCCAGAATAACCATTGGCTAGGGCACTGAGCAAAACCACCACTGGACGCAGACGTTTACCGCCTGATTCAACGATATAGTGGCCAATATTTTCCACCAGCCCAATATCGGACTGAAGCTGGTCAACAATGAGTTTATTGACAGCGGAAAATTCTTTTTCAACGGCGCGATGGAAGGACAGCATGGGATCGGATATTGTACCGGTTATTATCCACGCGGCATGCTAGGCAGACGTTGCCTCAGTGTCAACCAATAATATCGACAAATATCGGCTAATTAGACTTTTAATCTGGGCTAAAAAGTTGAAGCGCAATACATAACTGGGTACGATGCGCCCCTCAGACCCTAACCCAACAGGCAGATATGTCTTTCACACCAAAATCCTCGTATTCCAGAGAAGAACTCCTAGCTAGTAGCCGCGGTGAGTTGTTTGGCCCCGGCAATGCCAAACTTCCAGCTCCTAACATGCTGATGATTGATCGCATTATTGAAATTAATAACAACGGCGGTAAGCACGGCTTGGGACAAATTGTTGCCGAAATCGATATTACCCCTGATATGTGGTTCTTCGATTGTCATTTTGAAGGCGATCCAGTAATGCCCGGCTGTCTTGGTCTCGATGCGCTGTGGCAGTTAGTTGGCTTTTTCCTTGTATGGAATGGCAATTCAGGTCGCGGGCGAGCGCTTGGCGCCGGAAATGTTAAGTTTTTTGGCCAAATCCTCCCCACTGCGAAAAAAGTCACCTATAAACTTGACCTTACGCGACTTATCCAACGTAAGCTGGTGATGGGGATTGCTGATGGCTCCGTCGAGGTAGATGGACGCGAGATTTATACCGCCAAAGACTTAAAAGTAGGCTTGTTCGAAAGCACCGATAACTTTTAGAATTTACAGTATTAACACAACTAATTTAGAGGATGAGCGATGAGACGCGCAGTTATTACAGGTCTGGGTATTGTTTCCTGTCTGGGCAATGATCGACAAACTGTAACTAAGTCTTTGCAAGAGGGAATTTCAGGTATTCAACGCCGCGAAGATTTTGCTGAAATGGGTCTGCGCTGTAACGTTGGTGCTGTTTTAGATATTGACCCCAAAGATCATATTGATCGCAAAATCCTCCGTTTTATGGGGCCATCGGCGTCCTACGCCTATATAGCAACCGATCGAGCGATTGCTGATGCCGGCCTAACCGAAGAAATGGTATCAAATCCACGCACAGGGTTAGTTATGGGCTCTGGTGGTGTGTCCGGGGAAATGTTTACCGAATCGATCGATGTTATGCGCGAACGCGGCATCAAACGGGCCGGACCCTATCGCGTCACTCAGATTATGGCTAGTACAGTATCTGCCTGCGTTGCTACACCCTTTAAGATTAAAGGTGTTAACTACAGTTTGGCTTCGGCCTGTGCCACCAGTGCTCACTGTATTGGCCATGCGCTGGAGCTTATCCAACTCGGCAAACAAGATATTTTGCTGGCCGGCGGCTCTGAGGATATGCACTGGTCAATGGCTGGTATGTTCGATGCTATGGGCGCCCTGACGAGCAACTATAACGACAGGCCAGAAGTAGCTTCAAGAGCCTATGATGCTGACCGCGATGGTTTTGCACCCGGATTGGGCGCTGGCACAGTAGTTGTCGAGGAACTAGAACATGCCTTGGCGCGCGGTGCTAATATTATTTGTGAAATTACCGGCTATGGTGCCACCTCAGATGGCGCCGATATGGTAGCTCCCTCGGGCGAAGGTGCTGAGCGCTGCATGAAGATGGCCATGGAGACCGCTACAGGACCAATCGATTATATTAATACCCATGGCACCAGTACACCGGTAGGTGATATCGCTGAACTGGGAGCAATACGTAATACTTTTGCCGATAATTGCCCAGATATTAGTTCCACTAAATCCCTCTCAGGCCATAGCCTAGGCGCCGCAGGCGTACATGAAGCCATCTACTGTCTGTTGATGATGGAGAGTAATTTTGTCGCTGGCTCAGCCCATATCGATAATCTAGATGAACATGCTCAGGGGCTGCCCATTGTGCTAGAAAGCAAAGAAAAACCGCTGAATCGCGTGATGTCCAATAGCTTCGGTTTTGGCGGCACCAATGCAACATTAGTGATGGAGCGCTACACTGGATAGGCGAAGGAAGGTAAGACATATTAAAAAAGGCGGCAATAGCCGCCTTTTTTATTGACTGGGAAATAGTACTTTATACCTCCCTCTTGTTAAGCAATACTCTCAACCACTTATGTTCATAGCGCGGCCAAAATTGCCTCTGCACTGGAACCCTCCAAGGCACCAGCATCAACATTTAACAGGGTCACCACACCATCATCAACAATCATGGCAAAACGCTGGCTACGCGCGCCCATACCAAACCCAGAGCCATCCAAAACCAGACCCAATGCTTCGGTGAATGTCCCGTTGCCATCGGCGAGCATTTGAATATGCTCTGCATTGGCTGACTGACCCCAAGCATGCATAACAAATACATCATTCACCGACATGCAAGCTACGGTATCAACCCCTTTAGCCTTGATTTCATCAACATGGACCACAAAACCTGGCAGGTGCGCGGCCGAACAAGTCGGTGTAAATGCCCCTGGTACCGCGAAAAGCACAACTTTCTTGCCGGCAAAAAGATCCTCAGTGCTCAGCCCCGTCGGACCCTCTGCACCCATCACTGTAAACATACCTGCGGGAATCTTATCCCCTACTTGAATTGTCATATAAACCTCTAATTATGTATTTTAGTTGTTGATACCATCCTGCTAAAAAGAATCTATTATTGCAGTCTAAAAAGGAATTTCATCATCACCGAAGGATGCCGTCGGCGCCTGCTGCTGAGGTGCTTGCTGTTGAGGCGCCTGCTGCTGAGGCTGAGGTGCAGATTGTTGCGAATAATCCCCCATACCTCCCGCCTGTTGCCCACCGCGACTATCCAACATCTGCATTTCACTGGCGACAATTTCGGTAGTGTAGCGATCTTGACCGTCCTGCCCCTGCCACTTGCGTGTGCGCAGGGAACCTTCGACATAGAGCTTAGAACCTTTCTTCACATATTCTCCAGCAATCTCCGCCAGACGATTAAAAAACACCACTCGATGCCATTCTGTGCGCTCCTGCTGATCACCGGTATTTTTATCCTTCCAAGACTCAGATGTCGCAATACTAAGGTTGGTAACGGCACCACCAGAGGGCATAAAGCGTGTCTCCGGATCCTGACCACAATTTCCTACAATAATGACTTTGTTGACTCCGCGTGCCATTTGATTCCCCTGTTCTGTGCTAATTTACGTTCAGTTAAAATACGGTTGTAAGCTGGCCATATCAACAACGCGCTTGTCGACTTTGATATAGGCCAATGGCTCACCTTTAATCATGAGTATATCTTCTACGCCCTTGGTAGTTGAAATTATTTTTGCAAAATCATCCACGTCTCGGTCACCAACTTGTAACACAATGGTCTGTAGTGGTCTTGGAGCCTCTAATCCCAGCGCTAAAAGCAACCATACCCCCAAGATAACGCTGACCACTAAGAACAGGCCATCAACACCAAATTGCTGCAAACTCCAACCACCCAGCGCGCCCCCGGCAAAGGCGCCGAGAAATTGACTAGTGGAATATAACCCCATAGCAGTGCCACGACTGCCGGCGGGGCAGGCTTTACTCAACCAAGAGGGCAATGAGGCCTCAAGAAGATTAAAGGCAGCGAAAAAGGCCAACAACATCAGCGGTGTTAACACCAGACTGCGCTGCCAACCCAGCACTAAGGTCGCCATTGCTAGTAGCGCCACAGCCGCACAAAAACTGAGCTTCTGTCGCTGCAGTTTCTCTCCTAGCACCATCGCGGGAATCATCAATATAAAGCCGCCCCCAAGCAGCGCTAAATACACCCACCACAGATTATCACTGCCAAGACCCAGTTCCATCGCGAGAATATTAGGAATCACTACAAAAACAGCCATCAACGCGAGATGCAAAGCAAAAATCCCAAAGTTCAAGCGCATCAAAGTGGGCTCTCGCAGTAGCACTGCTATTTGACTAACGTCAGCTAGCGCCTCACGATTTCGATGTACCTGAATGTTATTAGGCACAAACAATACAAATATCAGTATGCCAATCAAACCCAGCAAAGCCGTCAGCCAAAAAATAGCGGATAATCCCATCGCCGCCGCCACAATCGGCCCGACGATCATCGCCAAAATAAATGACAGACCAATGCTGGCGCCAATTGACGCCATCGCAACCGTACGCTTCTCCTCTGAAGTAAGATCTGCAACCATTGCCATCAATGTACTGGCAATTGCCCCCAATCCCTGAAGAGCACGACCCATTATTAAACCGAGCATCGACTCTGCCATCGCCGCAACAATACTGCCGGCGATAAATAGTAATAAACCTCCGATAATCACAGGGCGGCGTCCAATTCTATCGGACAGTAGCCCTAGGGGAATCTGTAAAAGTGCCTGAGTCAGGCCGTAAGCACCCAATGTTAGGCCAAGAAGTAAAGGAGAAGCATCGGCATATTGATGCTGATACACCGCCAAAACCGGTAGCACCATAAATAGCCCCAGCATTCTAAAGCCATAAAGGCTAGCGAGAGAGCCTATGGCTCGGCGTTCAATAGGCGAAAAAGGCTTTGGCGACGATAGAGTAGATTCGGTCAAGATAATTTCAAATAGTTGATGACTTTATGTAGCACTTGTTTACTACTACTTTACCACTGCAACAGACTGGCGAAAATATTATTCATAATTATTTTCTAATAAGGGTCTAGGAATCAGTGTTAGCCGTATTCAAAAGATAAATTAATGGCCAACTGGTAAATGTTTTTGCCCAGGTCAAACTGCGGGCTCTATAATCGCCCGTTTAACTCTAATAAAAGACGTTTTCATGGATAGCATTCAGGTTCGCGGCGCACGCACTCATAACCTCAAAAATATTGATCTCGATATTCCCCGTGACCAACTGATTGTAATCACCGGTTTATCTGGCTCCGGTAAATCTTCACTGGCGTTTGATACTCTCTATGCTGAGGGCCAGAGGCGCTATGTTGAATCGCTATCCACCTATGCGCGACAGTTCCTATCAATGATGGAAAAACCCGATGTCGACCACGTTGAAGGGCTGTCGCCGGCCATTTCGATTGAACAGAAGTCCACTTCGCATAATCCGCGCTCTACCGTAGGCACGATTACTGAAATATACGATTATCTGCGCCTGCTGTTTGCCCGTGCTGGTGAACCGCGCTGTCCTGAACATGGTCAAGCACTCAATGCCCAAACCGTCAGCCAAATGGTGGATCAAGTGCTGGCGCTGCCCGAGGGCACTAAACTGATGCTGTTGGCGCCAGTGATTAAAGACCGTAAAGGCGAACATTTGCATTTATTCGAAAGCCTGCGCCGGCAAGGTTTCATTCGCGCGAGAATTGATGGCTTGGTCTGCGATCTCGACGAAGCGCCGCCACTGGATAAAAAGAAAAAACATACCATTGAAGTGGTCGTCGACCGCTTTAAGGTCAAAGCCGATATTGGTCTGCGACTGGCCGAATCCTTTGAGACAGTATTGGGCCTCGCCGAGGGCCTGGCAGTTATCAGCTATATGGAGGGTGATCAGCCCGATCAAATCTTCAGTGCCAAGTTTGCCTGTCCGATCTGTAACTACAGCCTCAATGAATTAGAGCCACGCTTATT
Organism: uncultured Porticoccaceae bacterium; assembly: GCA_965659315.1. Lineage (GTDB taxonomy): Bacteria > Pseudomonadota > Gammaproteobacteria > Pseudomonadales > Porticoccaceae > HTCC2207. Next base: position 7,791 of record CBFHVP010000066.1, read on the forward strand.
TTCGTTTAATAACCCCGCCGGCGCCTGCCCTACTTGCGATGGTCTCGGTGTGCATCAATTTTTTGATATTGACCGCGTTATTCAGCACCCAGAGGCCTCAATCTCTGAGGGTGCTATTCGTGGCTGGGATCGCCGCACATTGTTCTACTACAATATGCTGACCAGCCTAGCGGAACATTATGATTTCGATATTGATCAGCCATGGGAACAACTTTCGTCTATCCATCAACAAAAAATATTGTTTGGTAGTGACGACGAAGAGATCACTTTTAACTACGTCAATGACCGCGGCACCGTCTTCCGCAGGCAACATAAGTTTGAGGGAGTGATCCACAATATGGAACGGCGTTATCGCGAAACTGAGTCCAACTCAGTGCGCGAGGAATTGGCCAAATATATGACCACCTCTAACTGCCCAGAGTGCTCGGGCACGCGACTAAGAAAATCAGCGCGCAATGTGTTTATCGATAATCGCCGAATCGAAGATATTGTGTGTATGCCGGTGGGCGACTGCTGTGACTATTTCGAAAAACTTGATCTGCCCGGCCGCCAAGGTGAGATCGCCGAGAAAATTATTAAAGAGATTCGTCAACGATTTAACTTCCTTGTCGATGTCGGGCTTAACTATCTTTCATTAAATCGCAGCGCTGATACGCTGTCCGGCGGTGAGGCTCAGCGTATTAGGCTGGCAAGTCAAATTGGTGCCGGCCTAGTTGGGGTGATGTATATCCTCGATGAACCCTCTATTGGGTTACACCAAAGGGACAATGAGCGCCTACTGAAAACATTAATAAGACTGCGCGATCTTGGTAACACCGTAATTGTTGTTGAGCATGATGAAGATGCGATTGCTTCAGCTGACCATATTATCGATATTGGACCCGGCGCTGGCATTCACGGCGGTGAAGTTGTCGCCGCAGGCACGGCCAAGCAAATTAAAGCCAATAAGCAGTCTATCACCGGTCAGTTTTTGTCTGGGAAACGGGGTATCCCTATCCCCGAACAGCGCAATACTGGCAACGGTAAGATGCTATCGATCACTGGCGCCTCAGGCAATAATCTACAATCTGTTGATCTGCAAATACCGCAGGGACTGTTTACTTGCATTACCGGTGTGTCCGGCTCTGGCAAATCAACGCTAATTAATGAGACTCTGTACCCCGCCGCCGCAGTCACTTTAAATAAAGCGACAACATTAAAGCCTGCTGCTCACACCAAGATAACCGGCCTCAGTCATCTAGATAAGTGCATAGATATTAACCAGAGCCCCATTGGACGCACACCGCGCTCTAACCCCGCAACCTATACGGGTATTTTTACCCCAGTGCGAGAGTTATTTGCCGCCACACAGGAAGCGCGCTCTCGCGGATACAATCCGGGACGATTTAGTTTTAATGTTAAAGGCGGTCGTTGCGAAGCCTGCCAAGGCGATGGCGTCACCAAAGTGGAAATGCACTTTTTGCCCGATGTCTATGTGCCCTGCGATGTCTGCAAAGGCAAACGCTATAATCGCGAAACCTTGGATATTCATTTTAAAGGCAAGAACATCCATCAAGTATTGGAAATGACCATTGAAGATGCCCGTGAGTTTTTTGATGCCATTCCCGCTATTGCGCGCAAGCTGCAAACATTGATTGATGTAGGCCTGTCCTATATTAGCTTGGGACAATCAGCGACAACATTGTCTGGCGGTGAAGCACAGCGGGTTAAGTTGTCCAAAGAGCTATCCAAACGCGATACAGGCAAAACTCTCTATATCCTCGATGAACCCACCACTGGTTTGCACTTCCATGATATTGAGCAGCTCTTAGCCGTACTGCACCGTTTGCGTGACCATGGCAACACCGTGGTAGTGATTGAACACAATCTCGATGTAATTAAAACCGCCGACTGGATCGTTGATCTAGGTCCTGAAGGAGGATCTGGCGGCGGTCAGATTATTGCCGCGGGAACACCCGAAGAGGTAGCCAAGATTAAAGGCTCCCACACTGGGCACTTCCTAAAGGGTCTTTTGGCGCGCTGA
>CBFHVP010000067.1:0-9769 GCA_965659315.1 uncultured Porticoccaceae bacterium
GCACTTGTGGCGCAGGCGATTGCGGGTGGTAAAGCGGTGGTATAGATATAACTGCGCGCAAATTGAATCAGCGTTTCAATCAAAGCCTCGCTACCGGCACTAAAGGCACCAAATGTACCAAAGCTTTTTCCCAGAGTGCCCATTAATATTGGTACTTGATCAATACTCAAATCATGCTGCTGGACAATGCCTGCACCAGTCTCACCCAACACCCCCAAGCCATGAGCATCATCAACCATCAACCAAGCGTGCTGTTGTTTAGCCACCTCAGTTAGCGCCGCCAACGGGGCTAGATCACCATCCATACTGAATACACCATCGGTCACTATCAGTTTACGCTTGGCATCAGTATCGTTGAGTTGTGATTGCAAATGCTCGATATTATTGTGCTTATAGCGCTTAAATTCAGCGCGACTCAGACGACCACCATCAATTAGAGAAGCGTGATTCAATTGGTCCTGCACCACTAAGTCGTGACGACCCACCAGTGCATTAATGATGCCCATATTCGCCATATAACCACTGCTAAATAACAGGGCTCTGGGTCGGCCAGTAAACTCGGCTAACTGCTCTTCTAATTGCTGATGTGCGGCACTGTGACCACTGATTAAATGCGAGGCACCGCTACCGGTGCCATAGGTATCCGCACCCTCAGATAGCGCCTTGGCGATACTTTTATGGCCGGCAAGACCGAGATAATCATTGCTGCAAAAATTGATCAGCGACTGGCCATCCACCTCTAAAAGTGTTGCGCAGCCGGAGGCGACCGTCGGTCGCTGACGATACAGAAACTGCTGTTGGCGCTGATCAAGCTGCGCCTGAAGGATAGTATCCATTGTCGTCATAATGGTTGTCAGCCAGCGCGATAGAACAACGCGTCGTTTTTATGCTCATTAATCGCGCGATGTAAATCATCTTCCTGCTGACGGCTATCTTTTTCAACTTGATACTGTTCAGGCTCGATACCTAAGCGTTCAAGCAGTTGCATATCTGTATTGGCTTTAGGATTGGGCGTGGTGAGCAGTTTATCGCAGTAGAAAATAGAATTGGCACCCGCCATAAAGGCCATGGCTTGCATCTGCTCATTCATTTCTTCACGCCCTGCCGATAAACGCACATAGGACTTGGGCATCATTATACGAGCGACGGCAATTGTGCGAATAAACTCAAAGGGGTCCAAATCTGCCTCGTCGGCCATTGGTGTACCCGCCACTTTCACCAGCATATTGATCGGTACAGATTCTGGGTGCACCGGCAAGTTCGCCAATGCCATTAGCAGACCAGCACGATCTTTTTGCTCTTCACCCATACCAACAATACCGCCGGCACAGACTTTCATACCGGCATTGCGCACATTGGCCAATGTATTGAGTCGGTCCTGATAGGTTCTTGTGGTAATCACTTCACCGTAGAATTCCTCTGAGGTATCCAGATTATGGTTATAGTAATCCAGACCAGCATCAGCCAGCTTCGCCGATTGCTCCTCGGTGAGCATGCCCAAGGTCATGCAGGTCTCAAGACCCAATGCCTTTACCTGTCGCACCATTTCGGCAACCGCGGGGATATCTCGATCATGGGGCGAACGCCATGCAGCGCCCATACAGAAGCGACTCGAGCCACTGTCTTTGGCTATTTTAGCGGCATCGATCACTTGCTGAATTTGCAGTAATTTCTCTTTTTCCAACCCTGTATCGTAACGGGCACTCTGAGGGCAGTATTTGCAATCTTCAGGGCAGGCACCGGTTTTGATGCTCAATAATGTACTGAGCTGCACCTGATTGGGATTAAAGTGCTGACGATGCACCACTTGCGCATCGAATAAAAGGTCGTTGAAGGGCTGATTAAATAGGCTGAGAACTTGTTCACGAGTCCAATCGTGGCGTACTGCCGATCCATCTTCGGGTGACATGGTCTAACTCCGCTATATCCTAGGCTGAGTCGCAGATAATAAGCCCAGAGCTAGAGCTGTCAACTTAAATTTTAATTTTAGGTTAACAAATAAAAGATATCTATGGATATTTCCCTTCGGTGATTATCCGCTGAGTTCTCACAGGCCGATAATTTTTACTGGCACACCATTCAATGCAGCATTGCCACTGGCACGGTCCATCAAACGTTCGTCAGTGAGATCATTACAACTAACGCCGTCTTGCTCTGCGGCAATACTGAGATTAACGCCCCCGCGCTTATGCCCCCAACCATGAGGCAAACTCACCACCCCAGGCATTACCTCATCACTGGCAAGTACCTGAGTCTGCACGGCACCGACCCGAGACTGAATTTTCACCTGAGCATTATTTTCCAAGCCGTGCTTGGCCAGGTCCTCGGGGTGCATCAATAACTGCCATCTGGGCTTACCCTTAACCAAGCGATGTGAATTATGCATCCATGAGTTGTTGCAGCGGATATGACGGCGACCGATCAATAACATTTCATCGGGCTGTGTCAGCTGTTCCGCGGCAGCGAGTCGCGCAAGATCCTCAGTGATATAGTCGGGTATTAATCTAATTTTGCCATCCTCGGTGCACAGTCTATCGGCTAAGCTGGGTTGTAATGGGCCAATATCTAAGCCATGAGGATGCTGTTTTATTTTATCTAGTGTCAGCGCCAATGGATGACCTACGGCTTCGCTGTAGGGCCCTCGCTGTATACCAAGATCAATCAGCTGATCTGGCGCGGGTAAGGGCTTAATCGCAATACCTTTACGGGCAGCAATAGCCAACCCTAGGCCATTGAAGATTTCCCAATCATGCTTGGCTCCGGACGTAGGCTCAAACACTGCTTCGTTGAAGCGCGTGGTGTTATGCACCGCCAAGCGCAGAAAAGCTAGATCGTAATGGTCGTGCTCGAGCGCACTGGTGGGAGGCAGAATAATATCTGCATGCTGAGTGGTTTCATTGATATAGAAATCAATGGATACCATAAAATCTAAGCTATCCAGTGCTCTATCGAGTTGCACACCGTTAGGGGAAGACAGCACTGGGTTACCCGCAATAGTCAGCAAAGCACGAATCTGCCCTTGACCCTCGGTGAGTATTTCCTCAGCCATAACAGCAGCCGGCAACTCACCGGCAAATTCTGGTAGCCCGCTAACGCGACTGTGGAAAACAGCGAAATGACCCGCACCTGATTCTCCAGGCTGAACATAGCCAAAGGCGGGCGATGGCGGCATCATACCCCCACGTACATCTAGGGAGTGGGTGAGAATATTGATCATCTGAATGGCCCATTGGCACAGTGTTCCGTGGATCTGCACCGAAACCCCCATACGACCATAGCAAACCGCACACTCGGTATTAGCCATATCTCTGGCTAGCTGGCGAATCTGCTCAGCAGCAATACCCGTTCTCTGCTCACCTAACTCTGGAGTAAAAGGCTGGCAGGCTTGGCGAACATCCTCTAGGCCAATTAACAAGTCACTGAGGTGACCGGTATTAACTAAACCTTCGGCAAAAAGAGTATTGAGCATGGCCATTAATAAATAAGCATCTGTGCCGGGTCGAATAAAAAGATGCTGATCAGCAATAGTTGCGGTCTCTGTGCGTCTTGGGTCAATCACCACAAACCGACCACCGCGCTGCTGGATAGCCTTTAGACGTTTGGGAATATCCGGCGATGTCATAATACTGCCATTGGATGCCAGCGGATTACCGCCAATAATCAGCATATAGTTGCAGTGATCTATATCGGGAACCGGTATTAATGACTGGTGACCATAGAGACTATAAGACGTGAGTTGATGAGGTAACTGGTCTAGGCTAGTGGCTGAAAAGTGTATTTTAGTTTGTACCGCTTTGCGCAGTACGTTGGCATGGGTCATGCTACCGTAATTATGCACACTGGGATTGCCAGCATAAAAGGCAACAGCATTAAGCCCATGCTGCTCTTGCACCGCAACCAGTTTTTCGGCAATGGTATTAAAGGCCTCTTCCCAGCTGATCTCGACCCAGCTATCGCCCTGTTTTTTGACTGGCAAGCACAAACGATCCGGATCCGTATAAATATCCTCCATCGCCGTGCCCTTGGGGCAAATATAACCGCGACTCAAAGGATCATTTTTATCCCCCTTAATCGACAGCACCTGATCGCCCTGAGTTTTAATTTCAAGACCGCAGATAGCTTCACAGAGATTACAGGCACGGTAATGAGTTTTGATATCAGCGGGCATCTTCTACTCTCCGGTATTTAGTTACTGCCTCAATAATAACTGAGTTGACGCTAGATTAGCCGCCATATTTTGTGGCCAGTGGGTACTGCACATTTTACAAGGTGACCACCAAATTATCACGGTGAATCAACTCATCATCTTCGCGGTAGCCAAGAATTTTTGCTATTGATTCGGTGCTCTGACCCTCTATTAGCTTAGCTTCATCTGAGCTGTAATTTACCAATCCGCGAGCCACCTCATTGCCCTCAGCATCGACGCAACTGACCAACTCACCGCGAGTAAAGGTGCCCTCCACTGCACTGACACCCACGGCCAGCAAACTGCGACCCTGCTCGGTCAGTACCTTGATGGCACCTTTATCTAGTATCAGCTTGCCTTTTATCTGTAACTGGCCTGCTAGCCACTGCTTGCGCGCCGCTAGTGGCTTTTGTGAGGCGCGCAACAATGTGCCTACTGTTTCCCCAGCTACCACCTGTTGCAGAATATACTGATTGCGGCCACCGGCAATAACAGTATTACAGCCCGATCGAGCCGCCAGTCTTGCCGCTTGTAACTTGGTAACCATACCACCACGACCCAAGGTACCAGAACTGCCACCGGCTAGTGCATCTAGATCAGTGTCAGTAGCCATGGCCTCAGAAATAAGCTGCGCATTTGCATGGGTATCGGGGTTAGCATTAAAAAGGCCGTCTTTATCGGTGAGAATCACCAACATATCAGCATCAATTAAGTTGGCCACTAGCGCCGCTAAACTATCGTTATCACCAAAGCGAATTTCATCCGTCACCACGGTATCGTTTTCATTAACGACGGGCACCACGCCTTGAGCTAACAAGGTCTTTAGCACACCTCGGGCATTGAGATAGCGTTGGCGATTCGCCATATCATCATGATCAAGCAGGATTTGCGCAGTATGTCGCTCAAAGCGCATAAAGCTACTTTCATAGGCTTGAATTAAGCCCATCTGTCCCACTGCAGCCGCGGCTTGAAGTTCATGAATGCTTTCAGGGCGCGTTTTCAATCCCAAACGCGCAATGCCCTCAGCAATGGCTCCAGAGGAAACCAAAATCACCTCATTGCCCTGTGCCATTAAATCGGCAATCTGCTCAACCCAGCTATCGATGGCAGTGCGATCTAGACCAGCACCATCATTAGTCAATAGGGCACTGCCAATTTTAATCACCCAGCGCTTGGCTTGTTTGGCAATTATTCTATTCATGACCTTTTAATCTCGCTAATCGCTTAGTATTTTCTAGTTATTCTGCGTAGACAACCTCGACGTCATAATCGTCATCATCATGGTCATCAGGATTCTCTTGTTTGGCTTGCACTCGCGCGCGCTTGCGTGCCTCAGCAAGTTCCTCGATACGCTGACGGGCTTCTGCCTGCATATCGGCACGGCGGGCTTCAGCCTGCTCGGCCAAATCCGGATCAGCCAACTCTTGCTGTCGCTGCTCATCGATATGATCCATAATCGCGGCGCAGAGATCTTTGGTACCCTGAGAGGCCAACCCTGACATGGTAAACACGGGACCCTGCCAATTTAAATGATCAACTACCGCTTTGCAGTGATCCTCAATTTCATCTTCTGGTAATAAGTCGACTTTATTCAGCACTAACCAACGATCTCCGGCAGCCATAGTGGCACTAAATTTTTCTAGCTCTTGTTCAATAACCTGAGCATTTTCAGCCGCAGTCGAACTATCGTAAGGCATCATATCCACCAGATGTAATAACAGACGGGTACGGGTTAAATGTTTAAGGAAACGAATGCCCAGACCGGCACCCTCAGATGCACCCTCAATAAGCCCGGGAATATCTGCTACAACAAAACTCTTATCACCGCTCATCCCCACCACACCCAGATTGGGCACTAATGTGGTAAAAGGATAATCAGCCACTTTTGGCCGCGCCGCTGATACCGATCGAATAAACGTCGATTTACCTGCATTGGGCAACCCCAATAGACCAACATCTGCCAGCACCTTCAGCTCCAGTTTGAGCTCTCGAACTTCGCCCTCTTTACCTGGCGAGGTCTGTCGCGGTGCTCTGTTAGTACTCGATTTATAGCGCGTATTACCCAAACCATGATAACCACCCTGAGCCACTTTTAGCCGTTGACCCATCTCGGTGAGATCGCCGAGAACATCCCCAGTCTCTTCATCGATAACGGTGGTGCCAATAGGCACGGGTAAAACTAAATCATCACCGCCACGGCCGGTGCACTCAGCACTACTGCCCTGTTGGCCATTTTCCGCTTTAAAATGTCGGGTATAACGAAAATCGATCAGCGTATTTAAGCCATCAGTTGCTACCAGAATAACGCTGCCGCCATCACCACCATCACCGCCGTCAGGGCCACCTTTAGGTATATATTTCTCACGACGAAAACTTAGGCAGCCATTGCCGCCTTTACCTGCGTGAACTTTGATTGATGCTTCATCAACGAATTTCATAGGCTTAGTTTACCGTTGCCACTGGTCTCTGTCATTTGAGGTTTAAAATAGCTGTGCATAAAATACCCAAGCATAAAATAGCCGCGCATAAAAAAAGCCCCGCGAAGGGGCTTTTTTATCGAAGGGTAGTGTTTACGCGGATACCACTTCTGCATATTTACGGTTTTGCGGGCCTTTCTGTACAAACTGGACAGTGCCAGTCGCCGTGGCAAACAAGGTGTGATCTTTACCAATGCCAACATTATCTCCAGGGTGAAACTTGGTTCCACGCTGACGAACGATAATGCCACCGGCATTGATTGACTGGCCGCCGTAGACTTTAACGCCTAGGCGTTTGCTTTCTGAATCGCGACCGTTTCTAGTACTACCACCAGCTTTTTTATGAGCCATTGCTATATCCTCTGAGAATTATCCGGCGTTGATGCCAGTAATTTTAACTTCTGTATACCACTGTCTGTGGCCCTGTTGCGTGCGTGAATGCTTGCGGCGGCGAAACTTAATAATATTCACCTTGTCACCGCGGCCATGAGAAACTACCTCAGCAGTCACCTTGCCACCTTTCACCAAAGGCGCGCCAATCCTGACTTCAGCACCTTCGCCAACCATCAAGACTTCTTCAAAATCGATATTGTCACCAGTGGCCACATCCAATTTCTCAAGACGCAGGGTTTCACCCTCAACGACTCGATGCTGTTTACCGCCACTTTTGATCACTGCGTACATGTTCTGCTCCAAATTTAGGGTGGCCACAACTAGTGCTATAGGCCAAATTCCGTCGCTTACTTTCCTGAGGTGCTTAGCCTCTGCGAGAGGGCGGCAATTCTAATGGAACACCCTACTGTTATCAAGTGTTTAAACGGCAAATAATTGAGTCTGTAACAGCCTGTTGGCAAATGCTCTACCCTCCGTCAGCAGTGGATAATTTAATCGTTGCTCACCAACCATATCAGCGAGGCAAAACGGCCAGTTACCGACTCGCGACGGTAGGAGTAAAACTGCTCTGGCGAAGAGTAGACACAGTAGTCACCCCCATAAATATGCTTGACACCACAATTGACCAATTCTGCGCGAGCCAACCCATAGAGATCGGCTCGATACTTATTGGCCGGCGATGGCATAAAAGCCAACTCAATCTGCTGCCTATGCTGTTCATTTAGCGACTTCTGTGTAAAAGCCTGCAACACCTCAGCTCCCACTTCAAAAGCCTCTGGACCAATAGCAGGGCCAAGATAAGCCATGACCTGATCTGAGGATGAAAATGTCGCTACTGTATTGCGCAAAACGCCATTGCACAGCCCGCGCCAACCGGCATGAGCAGCTGCTACCTGCGTACCCTGCTGATTGCACAATAAGACCGGTAGGCAGTCTGCGGTCATCACCACGCAGGCTCTACCAACTTGGTCGCTGTAACTGGCATCTGCGATGGGCGTGCCGGTGGCTGTTGGCGCATACTCGACAACGGTGCCATGCACTTGCTGCAACCATAAGGGCTGCTCGGACAAATGCAGACTATCGGCTAAACACTGGCGATTGGACAACACATCAGATTCGTTATCGCCCACATGTAGACCGAGATTATTACTATCATAGGGTGGCTGACTACAGCCGCCATAACGGGTCGTGATAGCCGTTCTAACGGCATCAGGCGCCGGCCAGTCAGCACTAAACCAGCTATCCATCTGCTAATACCTCTAGTAAAGCATGCATATCTTCGGGCAGATCAACAGACCAGCTCTGCTGCTCTCCGCTTGTTGGGTGAATCAGACCAAGCGCTCTGGCATGCAATGCCTGCCGGCCAAACCCATGAATAAACTCTCGGAGGTGCTGGGATGCACCTTTATGGATACGGAAGCGACCGGCATAGGCATCATCACCAACAATTGGAAACCGCAGATGTGCCATATGCACTCGAATCTGGTGGGTACGACCGGTTTCCAAATTAAGCCGCACATGACTGTGCCCGTGAAAACGTTGTAAGACAGAATAATGGGTACGCGCTTCTTTGCCATCAGACACAACGGCCATTTTAGTTCGCTGCACTGGATGACGGCCAATAGGCTGATCAACAGTCCCACCACCAGTCATAACGCCGCTGACGACAGCTTCGTACTCGCGGTTAACGGTTCTCGCCTGTAACTGCGCAACTAAATCGGTGTGAGCCTGCAAGGTCTTGGCTACCACCATTAGGCCGGTAGTATCCTTGTCGAGACGGTGGACAATACCGGCACGGGGCACTGATGCCAGTTGTGCACAATGGTAGAGCAGTCCGTTTAATAAGGTGCCGGAACGATTACCCGCGGCTGGATGCACAACCAAGTCAGCGGATTTATTGAGAACAATAATATCGTCGTCTTCGTAGACTATATTGAGAGGAATATTTTCTGCCTGCCAGTCGCCTTCGGGTTGCAATTGCACATCGATACTGAGCACCTCACCACCGAGCAGTTTTTGCTTTGGTGCTCGCTGTTCACCATCAACACGCAGAGCGCCCTCTTTAATCCATTGCTGTAATCTGGCTCTGGAAAAATCGGTGAACAAATCAGTAGCTATTTGGTCCAATCGCCTACCGCAATCGGCGGCAGTCACCCTGGCCGTAAGCTGGATTTGCTCGCTGTTGTTATTTTCACCGTTAGACTGGTTCACTTAGGTCGCTCTGTGGTTAAATACCCTGCTTAGTCGACTTGTGAATCGACTCCGTTTCAGTCTGGGAATTTTACATGAAAAATATCGCTTATATTTTGTTGATTTTAAGTTTATCTGCTACCTCCGGTTGCTCATGGCTGGGATGGGGTGACGATGAGACCACAGAGGACGATACTGCAGGTTATACCGAACGCGATTTTTATGAAAAGATCCAAAGTAGCCTAAACGCCAAGAATTGGTCGACTGCAATCAGTAATCTGCAACTCCTCGAGTCACAATTTCCATTTGGCAAGTATGCAGAGCAGGGTCAGCTGGAATTGATGTATGCACAATACAAGTCGGCAGCTTACGAGGATGCCATTTCATCAGCTGACCGATTTATCCGCCTGCACCCCCAGCACCCCAATGTTGACTATGCCTTCTATGTTAAAGGGCTGTCGGAAATCTCACAGACCTCAGGTTTTTTTGATAACTTTTTGCCTAACGATACCAGCAAACGTGA
>CBFHVP010000068.1:0-9669 GCA_965659315.1 uncultured Porticoccaceae bacterium
TGAAGTTAGGGTAAGTTCAAGAAATGAATTACACCCGCTGATCACCTGTGACGGGCATAATGATATCGGCACCGAGCCGGGCGATATCATTAGTATTAAAAAACACCCCAATGATATTTTATTGATTCACCCCAAGGATAATAATTTCTATCAGGTGTGTCGCTCCAAACTGGGCTGGGGTAGCCGTTTGGGCGTAAAAAAGGATGCTGATAAGGAAACCTAAGCATTATGGCGCAAGATTTTAATTGGCGGGCGGCGGCTAAGCGCCACCCTGTGGTATCAATGCTGGTGATTGCCAGCATTATTGGTGCTGCTATCGCCAGTATGGGAGGGCCCCTGCTGAGTTCACTGCTGTTTGGTGGCATATCGGAAAATCAATATTGGCGCTTGTTAACACCCATTTTTTTGCATTTTGGCTTAGTGCATTTAGCATTTAATCTGCTCTGGCTGGCTATTCTCGGATCGCGCATTGAACAGCTGTTTGGCTCAATGCATCTGCTGCTATTGGTGATAGCCACAGGTGTATTCTCCAATATGATTCAGGTGGGTTGGAGCGGCTCGCCACTGTTTGGCGGTATGTCTGGTGTGATCTATGCGCTGTTAGGTTATATCTGGATTAAGGGTAGATTCGTCGCCGATCCTTCGTTGCAGCTCCCTCCGGGAATTTTGGGTTTTATGCTCATTTGGTTGCTGATAGGTATGTCAGGGGTATTAGAGTTGGTACTGGGTGTTGGTGTGGCCAATGGTGCCCATGTTGGTGGTTTTGTTATCGGTCTGTTACTGGGATTAGTATTTGGTTTATTGGCGGCGGCTAAAAGGCGCTAGATGTGCTACTCAACTTAAAGGGTTTTTATGGACTTACGGCAGTTATTGGATAGCATTACACCAGAGGTATATGACAGTTTGAAGCGTGCTATTGAGATTGGTAAGTGGCCAGATGGTCGGCCCCTTGCTGAGGGTCAAAAAGAGCTCTGTATTCAAGCCGTTATTGCCTATGATGCGCGTAAACCACCAGAGCAGCGAACCGGTTATGTGCCGCCAAAAACTGATGCCTGTGAGCCGCCATCAATGGTGGATAAGCAACCACAACCGCTTAAGTGGAAGGAATAATGTCAATACAAGCCTCTGGTCATTTAGCCAAAATGGATGTGCAACTGGCAGACACAGTGCAGTATCAACTGCCTCTTGATGATCAGCGCATTGCTTTAAATGATCTTATGGGTCACAGCATAAGACTAGAGCATAAGGGTGATATTCATTGTATTCACTGTGGTCGTCGCTCGAAAAAAAGTTTTAGTCAGGGCTATTGTTACCCCTGTTTTACTAAATTGCCTCAATGTGACACCTGCATTATGAGTCCTGAAAAATGCCATTTTCATCATGGTACCTGTCGCGATCCGCAGTGGGGAGAGAAGTACTGCTTTACTGACCATTTTGTTTATTTGGCTAATAGCTCTGGGGTTAAAGTGGGTATTACACGCGGCACCCAGTTGCCAACGCGCTGGATTGATCAGGGGGCGACCCAGGGACTACCTATTTTCAGAGTGCAGACTCGCTATCAAGCCGGTTTAATTGAGGACTGTATTCGCGAACATATAGCCGATAAAACCAGCTGGCAAAAAATGCTTAAAGGCAATGCCGAAACGGCAGATCTGGCGGCGATTCGTGATGATTTATTAATCAAGTCAGAGTCGGGCCTAGAGTTGCTCGAGCAAGAGTTTGGTCTGCAGGCGCTACAACGTCTTTATAATGAAACCACTACCGAGATTCATTTTCCCGTCACTCGGTTTCCGGAAAAAGTAAAAAGTTTTAATCTCGATAAGGCACCTTTGGTTGAGGGAGAACTTCAAGGTATTAAAGGGCAGTACCTTATTCTTGATACAGGTGTGATCAATATCCGTAAATATACTGGATACAATATTGAGTTTTCTGCAGAGTAATTAAGGAACGCAAACGTGAAAGATGCACTACCACAAACCGTTTATTTGCATGACTACAAGGTCTCTCCATTCTTAGTTGATACCACAGACTTGGTTTTTGATCTAGGTGATGAGCAGACTATTGTGACCAATACTATGGCGGTTAGGCGCAATACTGGCAGCGAAGACCAAACCGGTGCATTTGAGCTCAATAGCAAAGGTGACATTGAACTACTCTGGGTAGAGGTGGATGGACAGCGTTTGCAGCAGAGCGCTTACACCTTGACTAATAACCTATTACAACTGCATAACTTGCCGTCACAGTCACAGATCAAAACGCAAGTAGCTATTAAACCGCAGGCTAACACCTCAATGATGGGGCTGTATCGATCTCGCACAATGTATTGTACGCAATGTGAAGCTGAGGGCTTTCGGCGTATTACTTATTACCCAGATCGACCCGATATTATGTCGGTATTTACCGTGCAAATTATTGCCGATAAAGCGGCGTATCCAGTGTTACTGTCTAATGGCAATGCTATCGCGCGTGGTGATCTAGAAGAGGGCCGCCACTTTGTTACCTGGCATGACCCCTTTAAAAAGCCATCGCACCTATTTGCTTTAGTTGCGGGCACGCTGGAGGTAGTCGAGGATAGCTTTACCACCATGTCCGGCCGACAGATTCCATTACAGATTTTTGTTGAAGAAAAGGATCTGGATAAATGTGATCACGCCATGCTGTCACTCAAAAATGCCATGCGTTGGGATGAACAGATTTATGGTCGTGAATATGATTTAGATATCTTTATGATCGTCGCGGTAGATGATTTCAATATGGGCGCCATGGAAAATAAAGGGCTGAATATTTTTAATACTTCCGCCGTATTAGCCAATCCCAAAACCACAACTGATGCCGCCTTTCAAAGGGTTGAGGGCATTGTTGCTCATGAGTATTTTCATAACTGGTCAGGTAATAGAGTTAACTTGCGCGACTGGTTTCAACTCAGTCTAAAAGAAGGCTTTACCGTTTACCGCGATGCCCAGTTTTCGGCGGATATGAATTCGGCAACGGTCAAGCGTATTGAAGATGTGAATTATTTGCGCACCTATCAGTTTACTGAAGATGGTGGGCCAATGGCTCATTCAGTGCAACCTGACGCCTATATGGAAATCAATAATTTTTATACCTTAACAGTGTACGAGAAAGGCGCAGAAATTATTGGTATGTACCATACATTGTTAGGACAGGATCTTTATCGCAAAGCAACCGATCTATATTTTGATCGACATGATGGTCAAGCGGTGACTATCGAAGAGTTTGTTAAGGCCATGGAAGATGTCAGTGGCCGCGACCTTACGCAATTCCGTCGTTGGTATAAGCAGGCGGGTACCCCAACCCTAAGCGTGCATACCGAATACGATTCTCAGGCCAAAACCTATCGATTGGAGTTCACCCAGAATTGTCCCGCAACCCCAGGACAGAAAGATAAATTACCCTTTGTAATTCCTGTAAAACTTGGGCTGCTGGGGAGGCAGGGTGAGTTACCAGTAAATGCCGCTGGTGACAATGAAACCGTTGTCGAGCTAACACAAGCCAAACAGCAGGTGGTATTTGAGAATATTGAGGAAGAGCCCATACCTTCGCTGTTAAGAGGTTTCTCTGCACCGGTGAAGTTGGCTTACAACTATAGTCCAGATCAACTAGCATTTTTGATGGCCAATGATACGGATGGCTTTAACCGTTGGGATGCCTGTCAGACATTGTCCTTTATGGTATTGCAGCAGCTAACCGATGACGCTATTGCCCAGCGTCCTATGATTATGGACCCTCAGCTTATTGAGGCATTTAAATCATTAATTGAGGATCAACAGTTGGATCCCGCTATGGTGCAACTGATGTTGCAACTTCCCAGCGAAGCACAGCTTCACGAACGGGCAACAGAGATACAGGCGCAGGCAATATATCAGGCGCGTCACTTTGCGCGGCAGGCCATTGCACAAGCGCTGCAAGAGCAGTTACTTACGGTCTATAATCGTCACAATATTCAACAGACCTATGCGCCAGTGGCAGAGCAAATCGGTCGTCGGGCACTAAAAAATGCAGCATTAAGTTATCTTATGCTAATTGACAATATTGGCCCTGAGTTGGCTTGGCAACAGTTTCAGTCGGCTGACAATATGACTGATCAGGCCGCGGCATTGTCAGCACTGGTAAATTGCCCAGCGGCTGTGGAGTATGCGGCAGAGGCATTGCAACTGTTTGAGCGACAGTATCAGGATGAAGCCTTGGTAATGAATCTATGGTTTCAGATACAGGCGACCAATAGTCAGAGTAATGGCTTGCGAAGAGTGCAGAGTCTAATGCAGCATTCGGCATTTAATATGACTAACCCTAATAAAGTACGTAGCCTAATTGGCGCTTTTTGTTCGGCTAATTTAGTTAACTTTCATAACACTGATGGCTCTGGCTACGAGTTCTTACAGCTGCAAATATGCGCACTCAATTCAGTTAACCCGCAGGTTGCCGCAAGGTTGGTTACACCATTAACGCGATGGAAAAAGTTTGCACAGCCCAATCGGCAGCTGATGCGTGATGCGCTTGAGGCAATTGCCCAGCAGTCAAATTTGGTCAAAGATATTCAGGAAATTATTTCGAAATCTCTGTGATCAAGCTATCAGCTTAATTGGCGTTTTTTAAAAGCGTTCATTATTGCTCTAAGTCAAAAATTCTGGCTAACGATATTTTGAGAAACAATGGCGCCTTGGTGCTGGACGACTATACTTGCTAACTGATGTCCTATTGCCGCACATGCTTTAGGACAGTTTTCTCCTTGCAAGCGTCGTGCTAAATAGCCCGCACTAAAAGAGTCTCCGGCTGCTGTTGTGTCGACAATCTGATCTGAGAGTATAGTTACTGCGTCAACAGTATATGTTGTCGTAGTTGTTTTAATTAGACAGGGTTGTGCGCCACGTTTAAGTATTATTTCGGGGATATCAAAGACTTTGCATCGAGAAAAAACATGCTCGGGACTATTGTCACCCCATAATTCACATTCGTCATTATAGGTTAGAAATGCGATATCGGTCATTGCGAGAATCTGTTGATACCAATAATGAGCCTGATCTATATTGTCCCAGAGCACTGGGCGATAGTTACTGTCAAAACAAATTTTAGCACCCTGAGTTTTTGCCTGAGCTAATAGATCAATTAATTTTTGTCGATCAGGATCTGACAGAATTGCTAGAGAAATACCGGAGCAATAGAGATAGTCCATGTCCACAAGGGTATGTAGTTCATGGTTATATTCATCGCCACTAAATAAATATCGAGCAGCAGATTGATCTCGCCAATACTGAAAAGAGCGCTCACCGGCGCTATCTATGTTTATATAGTATAAGCCCGGTTGTCTTCCAGGAAGCCGTCGAATTTTGTCACATCTAATTCCTTCACTTTGGAAATAATCAATCATTGCATTACTAAAATTATCGAAACCTAGAGCGGTTACAAAATGAATTTGATGTTGGTTTAGTGGTAGCAGTCTAGCTAGATAGACTGCACTATTTAGACTGTCCCCAGCAAAGCTCTGACATATATTAGCTTTATCATCAGTTCTCAACTCAATCATACATTCGCCGATAAAAGCGATGCTGGGTAAGGTCTTAGTAGACATGCATATTTTCTTGAAATAATTTCACGGTATTTTTTGTAGATGCCGCCATCAATGCCTCACCTCTATGAAAACGGTATGATAGCCAGTTGCCTTTCCATCATTGACATTGAGGCGTAACCGATAGGTTCCTGGGTGCTCAAAAAACACCTCTGTTTTAAGGTCATTTGGGCTAGAGAATCTGACATTAGTCTCATCACCAAAGGGATAATATAGGTTATTACCCTCGGCATCTTCTCCCATAGAGACTGCTTCTGCACTCGCTGATACCGCCTGCCATTGAAACGTTATAGGGTCATTGTCTATATCGATTGCATCACCTGACAGTAAGACACTGTTGCCCTGTGTTAGGCTGATACTTTGCTCCTCTCCAGCGTATACGTCTGGTGGTATGTTGGCTGACTGCGGGATTAGCGTAGACTCCTTAGCACCATCAACCAAGGCTTTGAGGGGTTGATTGTCAACAGTCATATTGCGGAAAAACATAGTTTTGTTATCAATAAATCTGATCGTATTAGGCTTTTCCCCTGCACCCAAATGTACATTATCTAATACAAAATCTTTAAGAGGGACTTCATCTGTTCCATCTAAAATTACTGGATAAATAGAGGTACCGCCAATGATATTTTCCAGTCTAATATCTTTAAATTCTGGGTTTCGGTTATAGCTCACTCCAGTGCTGTCATAATTTGTTGTTACTTCAATCATTGCCAGCTTACGTCGATTTTCGGGGACATCAGCAAGGTCACCAAACGTCAGATTACGTATTCTAATATGTTCAAAATGACTTCCTCTATTCTTATTGGCCTTAAAATAAAAGCCTTTGCGTAAATCTGTTCCTACCGAATTTTCTACAAATACATTGCGCACTCCGCCAGATGCCTCACTACCCAGTGCTATCGTATCATCCGCCAAGAATCGCACGTTTTGTACAACAATGTTTTTACTTGGGATCATTTTCTGCAATCCCTCTAAATCGCGACCGGATTTAATAGAGATGCAATCGTCCCCAGTTGCGAAATCAACATTATGGATATAAACATCTTCACTGGATTCAATATCAATGCCGTCATTGTTTTTATTTAAAGAGCGCATCGCCATATTGCGTACGGTGATATTTTTTGACATATAAAAGTGATTTACCCAGAAAGGGGAGTCAATAATATTAACTCCCTCTAGAAGAATATTTTCACTACCATAAAATAGAATAAATGAAGTACGCAGATTTCCAGAGCGATCAAATTTGCGCTGATGCAATGGCACATTTTGATTGTTCATATCTCGAACAGTTTTTTCCCAGTTGCCCTTAGGTGATCCTGGAACACGTTTGAGATCCTCCTGTGATGCTTTATCTACCCAGGTTGACCAGCTATTTGCCGCTTGCCCATTAAGCGTTCCTTTGCCGGTGATAGCGACATTTTTCTTTTGGTACACGTAGATAAGAGGGGAAAAGCTGTAGACATCGGTGCCTTCATAGCGGGTGAGCACTTGAGGAAGATAGTTTTCATAGTTACTACTGAAGAGAAGTTCGGAGCCCTCCTGCAAGTGTAAGTTGACATTGCTTTCCAAATTAAGAGGACCATCAATAAAGTACTGACCTTTGGGGATGCTCACTACACCTCCGCCAAAGCGGGACACGTCAATAATCGCATTTTGAATAGCTTGTCGCGCATCACTGGATCCGTCGTTTTCCGCGTTATATGGACTATCTGTGACATTCAATGTTCGGTTTGGAAAACTCGGAACCTGAATACGGGACAAGATGACTGGCACCTGAGCCCATGACCCTCGGTAGTTAGAGTCTATGGTAATTGCGCTTGCTTCATTGTGTTCTAAAGCTTGATCTGAGCAGCCCAGTAACATCAATGTGAATGCTATTATCGCTATAACGTTGGAATCAGGCCGATGTTGCATAACTTTTCCTTGCAGGTTATTGATTGAGTGGTCTGGAAATTACCCTGTTAATAATATAATGAGATTTCCCGTCAATACTGAAGCTAATTATCCGAAGATTTTGTAGCATCAAGATAAAGCGTGATATAGAGTTTTATACTCAATCATCATCTTCGACACGATAGGCTTTCTTGGGGAGGTTATAAGTGAGATCCCTGGCTACCTGTAGAGCATCATCTTCAGTTAACCGGTGTTCTGCCACCAAGCGTGCCAGAAATGAACAGTCTATGCGGCGAGACATGTCGTGTCGTGCAGGAATACTGAAAAGCGCTCTGGTGTCGTCATTAAAGCCGACAGTGTTATAGAAGCCGGCTGTTTCTGTTGTTTGTTCACGAAACCTTAGTATTCCTTCAGGGCTATCATTGAACCACCATGCGGGGCCTAGCCGCAGGCAAGGGTAATGCCCAGCTAGGGGTGCTAGTTCACGCGCGTAATTGGTTTCATCGAGAGTGAACAGTATGATGCTTAATTCGGAGTTATTACCAAAACAGTCCAGCAGGGGCTTAAGCGCACTGGAAAATTCGATGGGTTGAGGAATATCAGCACCCTTATCGCCACCATACTGTTCGAATAACCAAGTGTTATGATTGCGGAAAGAGCCAGGATGAATTTGCATAACCAGTTTATCATCTAAGCTCATTCGCGCCATTTCCGTGAGCATTTGAGCGCGGAATAATTCAGCATCACCCGGAGCCAATTGGCCGGAGACAACTCGACTAAACAGTTTTTCACATTCGATATTGCTCAAATTTGCGGTTCTAGCAGTGGGATGGCCATGATCTGTACTGGTGGCGCCCATGGCAATAAAATCAGATCGTCTATTGCGATGTGCTTGAAGATAACCTTGCCACGAATAGGTATCCTCGCCTGTAATCTCACCAAAAAGGGCTAGCGAATCAGTGAATCTGGCATGTTCTGGATCAATTACCGAGTCTGGACGATAGGTCGTCACGACGCGCCCATTCCAGTCACTATCTCTCAATATCTTGTGATATTTCAATGAATCGACAGCGGATTCGGTGGTAGCTAAGAACTCGATATTAAATCGATCAAAAATCTGTCGAGGACGGAATTCCTCCCGCTGGAGTTGCTCCGAAATGCTATCAAAGTATTTATCTGCTGTGACTTCAGTCAATACTTCAGATTGATTAAACACGTCTATAAAAATTTGGTTTAGCCAAAGACCAGATGGCGTTCCTCGAAAAAGGAAGTAGTTTTTTGCGAATAATCTCCATGCACTTCGAGAGTCATTAACGGGTTCGGTAGGTCTACCGATACCCTTGGCCTTGATACCTAATTCGGCAAGGCGCACTCCCTGGCTGTAAAGCATCCGAATCAGATAGTGATCTGGGGTAACTAAAAGATCATGCGGGTTAGTGAAATTTTGGTTTTCAGCAAACCATGATGGGTCAGTGTGCCCATGAGGGCTGATGATGGGCAGATCCCTGACTTCCTGATATAGCCGACGTGCTACTGGACGAATGTTTGGGTCCACGGGCAGCAATCTTTCGGGATGGTTATTAATGGTGAGTGCCATTATACGTATCTCTGCTTACAGTCTAAAAAATCTTAGTTTGCCATTAAGTTGCGTGATGATACCGGTGTCAATTTATATTGTCAATCGTTTGAACTTGGATTCACTTATTTACTATTGTGCGGTGGTGCAGTGGTCTCTCGTTGTATCAATGTAGGTAGTAATTCTGAATTTACTGATTTAGCCATATCAAAATTATTGTTGCATAGTGCCAGTAATTTCTGTGTTGCAAGTTTGCCCATCTCTTTGACCTGTAAATTTACAGTCGTCAAGGCTGGCCATACTTTCGAGGCTTGAGGGTTATCATCAAAACCAATAATTGTTAATTCGCTGGGAATTTTAATGCCCATTTTTTGGGCCGTTACCATGACACCAATGGCCATCTCATCATTACTGGCAAAGATAGCGGTAGGTGGATTGTCTGACTTTAATAATTGGGCTGCACAGTCAACACCAGATTGAAAGGTATTGGCTCCGGTAGCAATATGGTGGGATGCTAATTGAATACCGTTTTCCTCTAGCGTGTGACGAAATGCCTCATGGCGTTCAGCTGCAGATTTAGAGTTGGTGGGGCCTTTGATAAAACCGATATCCT
>CBFHVP010000069.1:0-9477 GCA_965659315.1 uncultured Porticoccaceae bacterium
AGACCATGCTGAAAGTCAAGTTTTGATTGTCGATAGTGAGTTTTCCGAGGTCGCTGGTGCTGCTCTTGCAGTGACTCAAGTGAAGCCTTTAGTTATTGATTACAGTGATCCGAACTGTGCGCAACAGGTTGACTGCTTGGGAAGTTATGATTATGAAGAGCTTTTGGCCTCTGGCGATGCTGACTTCGATTGGTTAATGCCGTTGGATGAGTGGGATGCTATTGCGGTTAACTACACGTCAGGTACGACCGGCGATCCCAAAGGTGTGGTTTATCATCACCGTGGTGCCTGCCTCCTCGCTCAAGGTAATGCTATTACTGCGTCGATACCCAAACATGCGGTGTATCTCTGGACGCTGCCAATGTTTCACTGTAATGGCTGGTGCTTTCCGTGGACGCTGTCTGCGGTGACAGGTACGCATATTTGTTTACGGGAGGTGCGTGCTGAAGCGATTTGGTCGGCACTGGCTGATTATAAGGTTACCCACCTCTGTGGAGCACCGGTGGTAATGGCGACTATTTTGGCAGCAGACCAGAAACACAAACGTGCACTGCCGCATGCTGTGCAATTCTTTACCGCAGCGGCTCCACCACCCGAATCTGTGCTCTCCGAGATGCGTGAAGCGGGCTTCACGGTCACCCACCTCTATGGTCTTACAGAAGTCTATGGTCCAGCAGTAGTCAATGATTGGCACCGTGACTGGGACCAACTTGCGAGCGAGCGGCAAGCGACATTAAAGGCGCGTCAGGGTGTGCGTTATCACGCGCTTGAAGGGCTCGATGTGCTGGATCCCGAAACCATGTTGCCAGTGCCGAGAGATGGGGAAACATTGGGCGAGGTTATGTTTCGTGGCAATGTGGTGATGAAAGGTTATTTAAAGAATGCATCAGCCACTGAAGAGGCGTTTCAGGGAGGTTGGTTCCATTCTGGAGATCTTGGCGTGGTGCATGCCGATGGCTATATTCAACTAAAAGATCGCTCTAAAGATATTATTATCTCTGGCGGAGAAAATATTTCATCCATCGAAATTGAAGAGGTTTTACACAAACATCCGCAAGTTGCAGCCGCTGCTGTTGTGGCTATGCCTCATTCAAAGTGGGGCGAAACGCCCTGTGCCTTTGTTGAGATAGTCGACAATGCTGAAGTGGCGACACATGACTTGGTCGATTGGTGTAGGCAATATATGGCTCATTTTAAAGTGCCGCGTCAGTTTGTGTTCGCGCGTATTGCGAAAACTTCCACAGGCAAGGTACAGAAGTTTATACTGCGTCAGCAGGCGGCAGACATTGCTAGGGAGCAAGGGATTTGAATGCAGGTAAAATTATCGGTGGGTTGATTGGCTTTGGGGTCGGTGGTCTCTTCACTGCGCTATTGGGTGTGTTTGTCGGTCATCAGTTTGATAGGGGTTTAGGTGGTTTATTAAATCCAATGTCTGCTGAACAGCGGCAGCGTATACAGACAACATTTTTTAATACAGTATTCAGCACGCTGGGCCATTTAGCCAAAGCTGATGGTCGAATATCCAAGATAGAGATTGCCCAGGCTGAAGCATTGATGGGTAATATGGGCTTAACTGCGGCCAATCGTCGCGAGGCTATCGAGCTTTTTAAGGCTGGCGCCAAAGCTGACTTTTCCATAGACCAGACCATGGCAGACTTTATCGCTATTTGTGGTCGGCATAATAATCTCAAACAGTCCCTGCTTAATTATCTTATCTCTCTGGCTATGGCTGACGGTGAGTTGCACAATGCAGAACAGGCAGTACTGCAAAAGGTAGCCAAGCATTTAGGTTTCTCAGCCGCGCTATTTGAAAAGTTTATTGAGATGGTCAAGGCGCAGGCGCAATTTAGAGGAGCGGGTGGTCGTGCTCAGGGCTCAGCGACACAGTCTGAGTTGGACTCGGCATACAAGGCCTTGGGTGTGAAGGAGACCAGTACAGATGCGCAAGTCAAACGAGCCTACCGTAAATTAATCAGTGAGAATCATCCCGATAAGCTTATTGGGCAGGGCATGCCAGAGGATATGGTGAAGTTGGCAACAGAGCGTACTCAAGAGATTCAGACTGCCTATGACTGTATTGTTGCCAGCCGCAAATAAAACCCGCTTGTTTGTCTCTGTGTTGTTGACCTTACTGGGCCCTCTACCTATAATGCGCGTCCCCTTTACAGGGGCGGTTTAAAGATTAAATCGTTGTGTCGGTGCGGGATGGAGCAGTCTGGTAGCTCGTCGGGCTCATAACCCGAAGGTCGTTGGTTCAAATCCAGCTCCCGCTACCAATTTTTAAAAGGCCTTTTGACGTTGGCCGCTTATAAATTTGACGGACACAAGCTGTAAGTTAATGGGCGGTGAGACTTTTTGTCGTCTCTGAGTTACCTTAGCTAGCGGAGCATGGAGTTGCCTGAGTTATATTGGTTCATCAGGCTGATCTGCTATGAAAATTCGCGTCGGGTCCGGCGCAAAACGAGGAGCCCCATTTTGGGGCTTTTCTTTAGAAGTTGATAAATGGGCCTTGGGCCCATTTTTTGTTTGTAGGAGATACCTATGGCGGTGGCCAATAGCGAGTTAAAACAGTTGCTTGGGCCAGTGGTTGAGGCGTTGGGCTGTGAGCTATGGGGTATTGAGTTGCAGGCTGGTGGTAAGACCAAATTATTGCGTCTGTATATCGATCATGCGGAAAACGGTATTGGTGTTGATGACTGTGAACGAGTAAGCCGTCAGGCCAGTGCAGTATTAGATGTAGAAGATGCAATTAATGGCGAATATATTTTGGAAGTATCTTCGCCCGGTATGGATAGGCCTTTATATGAGCTCAGTCAGTACGAGCAATTTATTGGCGAAGATATTTCGTTGCGTTTGCGATTCCCCTATGAAGGGCGGCGCAATTTTAAAGGTCGACTATCAGGTGTTGACGATGACGAAATTGTTTTGGTGGTGGCAGATCATGAGTTTCTGTTTCCGGTTGAAGGTATAGAGAAGGCTAACGTGGTTCCTCGCTTTTGAGGCATGTGGAGTTTGAACGATGAGTAAAGAAATTTTAATGGTTGCTGAAGCGGTGTCCAACGAGAAAGGTGTGGACCGGGGTATTATCTTTGAGGCAATTGAACAGGCATTAGCTATGGCCACGAAGAAGCGCTATGAAGAGGGCGCCAATATTCGTGTGGTTATTGATCGAGAGACGGGTGACTACGAGTCTTTCCGTTTTTGGGACGTGGTCGCTGATGATGTATTGGCAGAACTCGGTACTCAATTTACCACCGAAGAAGCGGCTGAGAAAGATCCTACGTTAAAAGTGGGAGATACTTTTGAAGAGGTTGTCGAAAATATTGCTTTTGGGCGTATTGCCGCGCAAACCGCCAAGCAAGTGATTGTTCAGCGCGTCAAAGATGCCGAGAGGGAGCTGATAATTAATCGTTTCCGCCATCGGGTTGGCGAGCTGCTCAGCGGTACCGTCAAAAAAGTCACTCGCGATCATATTGTGGTTGATTTTGGTGATAATGCAGAGGGTATGCTTCCCCGCGAAGAGTTGGTTGGACGAGAAATTTTCCGTATTAATGACCGCACCCGAGTTATTTTAACGGCTATTCGTGAAGAGACGCGGGGTCCACAGTTACTGGTGTCTCGCGCAGCACCCGAAATGCTTATCCAGTTATTTCAGATCGAAGTGCCAGAAATTGCCGAAGGTATTATCGAAATCAAGGGAGCGGCTCGTGACCCGGGGCAGCGCGCTAAGATTGCAGTGAAAAGCAAAGATGCTCGCATTGACCCTGTTGGCGCCTGTGTTGGTATGCGCGGAGCCCGTGTTCAGGCCGTCTCCAATGATCTAGATGACGAGCGTGTGGATATTGTT
Source organism: uncultured Porticoccaceae bacterium (assembly GCA_965659315.1). Classification (GTDB taxonomy): domain Bacteria; phylum Pseudomonadota; class Gammaproteobacteria; order Pseudomonadales; family Porticoccaceae; genus HTCC2207. The sequence continues at coordinate 3,848 of CBFHVP010000069.1, forward strand.
TTGTGGGATGATAATCCCGCTCAGTTGGTGATCAATGCCATGGCGCCAGCTGAAGTTGAGTCTATTGTCGTTGATGAAGATGCCAATTCTATGGATGTCGCGGTAAATGAGGAAAATCTAGCCCAGGCGATCGGTAAAGGTGGGCAAAACGTGCGTCTCGCCTCTGAACTTACCGGTTGGAATATCAATGTTATGACGCTCGAAGATGCTCAGCAGAAGCAGGAAGCTGAGTCATCAACGTTTGTTGAGAGTTTGATGACGGCACTGGATGTCGATGAAGATATTGCTGTGGTTCTAGTTGAAGAAGGGTTTACCAGCCTAGAAGAAGTGGCTTACGTTCCTCTTGAGGAAATGAGCGCGATTGAAGGTTTTGATGAGGATATCGCTGAGGAACTGCGTGCCCGTGCTAAAGATGCACTGTTAACGATGGCGTTGAGTAGCGAAGAAGAGTTGACTAAAACAGAGCCTGCTGAAGATCTGTTGACAATGGATGGCATGGATTCTGCGCTGGCCTATAAGTTAACTGCAAAAGGTATTGTCTGCATGGAAGATCTAGCCGAACAGGCCGTTGATGATCTGATGGATATCGATGGTATGGATGAAGAGAAAGCAGCAGCGCTAATTATGACTGCTCGTGCACCCTGGTTTGCTGAAGAGCAGGGTGAATAATTAATCGAGCAGTAATAGAGGAAAAATAATGGCTGAAGTTACAGTAAGTGAATTAGCAAAATCCGTAGGTGCCTCCGTCGATCGTTTGCTAATGCAAATGAAAGAGGCCGGCCTTAATCATAGCTCTGCTGATGCAACTGTCTCTGATGAAGAGAAGCAAACTTTGCTGGCTTATTTGAAGGGTTTGCATGGAGAAACGTCGGGTGAGCCAAAGAAAATCACCCTGCGGCGTAAAACGGTCAGTACGTTAAAGTCGGGCAATCGCAAAACGGTTAATATTGAGGTGCGCAAAAAACGTACCTATGTTAAGCGAAGTGATGAAGAGTTGGAGTCACAAGCGATAGCTGAGGCTGAAGAAAAAGCGCGCTTAGAGCAAGAAGCCGCTGCAGCACAACAGGCAGCAGAAGAAGCAGTAGAAGCGCCAGCGGAAGAAACCAAGGTTGAGCGCCCTGCGGTCAAAAGCTCCGGTATTGACGATATTGAGGAAAAACGTCAAAACGCCATTCAAAATCGTCGTAAAGCAGAGGTTGAGGCTAAGGTTGCGGCAGAAGAGGCTGCTAAAGCAAAACTTGAAGAAGAGGCTCGCAAGGCAGCAGAGGCGGCCTCGGCATTAGAGAGCGGCGAAGCGAAAAAAGCTGCGAAGCCAACCAAAGCGGCGCCCACCGCTGAACCGGTTCACGAACGAGGCCGTCGTCATGGCAAACCTGTTGACGACGATGAAGATAAGCCTGGCAAGAAAACCGCTAAGAAAACACTTGGCAAAGGCGGTAAAAAGAAAGGCCGTTTGCAGTTGGATGACGGTTTGGACGACCGTAGCAGGCCAGGTCGTCTGCGCTCAAACTCTGTCGTTCTCAAGGTAGATAATAAGCATACTTTCCAGCGCCCCGTTGAGAAAAAGGTGTTAGAGGTTGCAATTCCTGAGGAGCTTAGTGTCGGTGATCTAGCCCAGAGAATGGCGATCAAATCAGGTGCTGTGATTAAAGAGCTGATGAAATTAGGCGTTATGGCTAACATCAATCAGGTGATCGACCAGGAAACAGCATTTCTTGTGGTTGAGGAATTGGGTCATACCCCAGTTGCGGCCAAAGACGAAACGGTTGAAGATGAATTAGCTAAGCAATTTGAAACGCTCGAGTCTGCGGGTGGAGAGTCACCCAGAGCGCCTATTGTGACGGTGATGGGCCACGTTGATCATGGTAAGACCTCGTTGCTGGATCACATTAGAGAGTCGCATGTTGCCTCTGGTGAAGCGGGCGGTATTACACAGCATATTGGTGCCTACCATGTGAACACGCCCAAGGGCATGATCACTTTCCTAGATACGCCTGGACACGCGGCCTTTACTGCTATGCGTGCACGAGGAGCTCAAAGTACCGATGTTGTTATTCTGGTTGTGGCCGCTGACGATGGTGTGATGCCGCAGACGGAAGAGGCGATTCAGCATGCGCGTGCTGCGGGTGTGCCCATTGTTATCGCTATCAATAAGATGGATAAAGAGGGTGCCGACCCTGAGCGTGTCACCACTGAATTAGCGGGCAAAGACGTTATTCCGGAGGAATGGGGTGGTGATACTCAGTTTATTAAAGTGTCCGCCCATTCTGGTGAAGGCATTGACGAACTTCTTGAAGCGGTGTTATTGCAGTCTGAGTTATTGGAATTAACCGCGCCGGCAGATGTTCCAGCGCGTGGCGTGATTGTTGAGTCCCGCGTCGATAAAGGTCGCGGTGTGGTCGCAACGGCACTGGTACAGTTGGGTACCTTGCGCAAAGGTGACTTTATGTTGGCCGGTGAAACCGTGGGTAAGATTCGCGCTATGACTGATGAGGCTAAAAAGCCAACCATGGAGGCAGGCCCTTCTATCCCCGTTGAAATACTCGGGCTTGATGAAGCCCCCAATGCTGGTGATGAATTCTTTGTTGTTGCCGACGAGCGTAAAGCCAAAGAAATTGCTGAGCTTCGCGCGACTAAAGCGCGTCACGAACGCATGTCTCGCCAGCAGGCTGCGAAGTTAGAAAATATGTTTACCGACATGGGCGCTGAGCAGGTTAACAAGCTTAATCTTATCGTTAAGACTGACGTGCGAGGTTCTCTTGAAGCGATTAATAGCGCGTTAAACGATTTTGCCACCGATGAGGTAGCGGTAGATATTGTTGCCTCTGGCGTCGGTGGTATCACTGAATCTGATATTAATTTGGCGTTGACCACGGGTGCGATTGTTCTCGGATTTAATGTACGTGCTGGCGGGTCTGCCCGGGCTTTGGCAGAGAAAGAAGAAATCGAAGTGCGTTACTACAGCGTCATCTATAACCTTCTCGACGAAGTTAAGCAGGCTCTTTCAGGTATGTTGGCTCCGGAGACTAAGGAAGAGATTGTCGGTATTGCTGAAGTACGCGATGTATTCCGTTCCCCCAAGTTTGGTGCTATCGCCGGCTGTATGGTGGTCGAGGGCACTGTCTATCGTAACAAACCGATCCGAGTGTTACGCGATGATGTGGTTATCTATCAGGGCGAGTTGGAATCGTTGCGCCGCTTTAAAGATGAAGCTGCAGATGTCCGCAATGGCATGGAGTGCGGTATTGGTGTTAAGGACTACAATGACGTTAAAGCGGGTGATCTGATTGAAGTTTATGATGTCACGCAGGTTCAACGCTCGTTGTAATACGGGTCAGTCACCAGATGCCAAGAGAATTTACCAGAGCTGAACGGGTATCAGATGCTGTACAACAGGAGTTGGCAGTGCTGATACGCGATAATGTCCGCGACCCGCGAGTGGGTATGCTCAGTGTGACCGATGTTGAAATCAGCCGTGATCTGGCCTACGCCAAGGTGTTTGTTAGCTTTGTCGGTGAGCGCAGTCAAAAGGATATTGATGCGGCACTGGAGGCACTGAATGGTGCCTCTGGTTATCTACGCAAGCTTCTGGCAGGTAGTATCAAACTGCGTATCACCCCTAAATTACAATTTTCTTATGATGAGAGTGGCCGGCGCGGCCAGCATCTCTCTGCGCTGATTGATCTGGCGGTATCAAAGCAGACTTCTGTTGCTAGTGCTGATGGTGAGGAACAGTAAATTTGGCTCGCAGGCGTAACCGCGGTCGTCCCGTCAATGGCATTTTCCTGCTGAATAAGCCATTGGATCTAACCTCTAATCAAGCATTACAGCGGGTAAAAAACCTTTTCGACGCCAATAAAGCTGGCCATACCGGTGCTCTTGACCCATTGGCGACGGGGGTGCTGCCCATTTGTTTGGGTGAGGCAACCAAGTTTAGTCAGTTTTTATTGGATTCCGATAAGCACTATCGCAGCACGTTTACACTAGGTATGGCTACCGAAACCGGTGATCGTGATGGCAATTGTATTTCAGAGGCAGATGCTTCTGGTCTGACTCAAGACCAGATAGAGAGGGCGATTGATGGATTTCGCGGCGATATTCAGCAAATTCCCTCAATGTATTCAGCTTTAAAAGTTGATGGACAGCCACTGTATAAGCTGGCACGTCAGGGTATAGAGGTAGAGCGAGAGGCGCGGGACGTCACTGTGTCTAACTACGAGATTCTAGATTTTCGCCCCGGTCGGCGCGCTGAGTTAGATGTTGAGCTGCATGTCAGCAAAGGTACCTATGTACGCAGTCTAGCGGAGGATCTCGGTCAGGTTCTGGGCTGTGGCGCGCATGTTAGTGCACTACATCGGCACATTGCGGGACCGTTTACTGATGCACAAACCATGCTGTTACCTGACTTGCAAGTGCTGCGGGAAACCTGTCAGCCTGCTGATCTTGATCACCTACTTAAGCCTATGGATATCGCTGTAGCAGACCGAATGGCGGTGGAATTAACTGATATTGTGGCGCAATATTTCCAAATGGGTCAGGAAGTAATATCAACACAGGCCTTTCGCAATGGCCAAGAAGGCGATATAGTGCGCGTCTTTCGCGAGGGCGGTACTTTTTTGGGTGTTGCCACTGTGACAGAAGAGGGTAAATTAGCCCCGAAAAGACTGGTAGTGGAGACATAACTGCCAACAAAAATAACCTTAGGTTGCCTGTAAATATGCGCGGGCAACCCGAATGTAATCAACCCGCATATTGGAGAAAGTATTATGGCACTGAGTGCAGAAGAAAAAGCAGCAATCGTTTCTGAACATGCAACCTGCGAAAATGACACAGGTTCACCAGAAGTCCAGGTTGCACTGCTAACCGTAAATATCAACAAGCTACAGAGTCATTTTGGTGACCACAAAAAGGACCACCATTCACGTCGTGGCCTAATTCGCATGGTTAACCAGCGTCGCAAATTGCTCGATTATTTAAAGGGTAAGAACGCTGAGCGTTATTCCGCGCTAATTAAGAAGCTTGGTTTACGTCGATAAGTGTTCTCGGTGCGGCTCCCTCTCCTCAATAAGGAACAGTGGAGCCGCAGTAGTATTGCAGAGCACATAATTTAATCGCCCCTATGTCTTAACCCTAATTATGCTGATCGAGTTACTTATAGCTACCCGCAGTTGGTAGCTATAAGTAACCCGAGCAGCGCACAGGGCAGGCAGACAAGGCGCTAATTGGTAAAAAACAAAGGTAAAAATATGACTCCTTTAATTAAGAAGTTTCAATACGGTAATCATACCGTAACATTAGAAACCGGCCGTATTGCCCGTCAGGCAACCGGAGCCGTTTTATGTTCAATCGATAACACCTCAGTACTCTGTACTGTGGTTGGAGCCCGTGAAGCCAAAGCAGGCATGGACTTTTTCCCATTGGGCGTTCACTACATTGAGAAGGCTTATGCCGCAGGCAAGATCCCCGGTGGTTTTTTCAAGCGTGAAGGTCGTCCCAATGAGAAAGAGACATTGACCTCGCGTTTAATCGATCGTCCTATCCGTCCACTTTTCCCTAATGGCTTTAAAAACGAAGTACAGGTTGTCTGTACCGTTATGTCGGCTGAGAAAAACATTGACCCTGATATCGCT
>CBFHVP010000070.1:0-9448 GCA_965659315.1 uncultured Porticoccaceae bacterium
GGTTGAGTCAGAGAAGCGTTTTGTGAAGTTGCGAGTATCGACTAAAGGTATGCGTATCATTGACAAAAATGGTATTGAACAAGTGTTATCTGGCCTGCGCGCCAATGGCGAAAAGGTCTAAAGGAGAACAGTAATGGCTAAGTCAGCTCGAGAAAAAATTCGATTGGTGTCTAGTGCAGGTACTGGGCACTTTTATACTACAGACAAAAACAAGCGCAATATGCCGGAGAAAATGGAGATCAAAAAATATGATCCCACTATCCGCAAGCATGTGATCTACAAGGAAGCCAAGATTAAGTAGTTGGCCTCATTTGTAGCGCTTGAAGATTGTAGCGCTTAAAAATCTCGCCACATGGCGGGATTTTTTTTGTCCGCTATTTTGTGGTGGCAAAAGCTATAGCGCTGAAACACAAAAAAGCCCCAACACTTTCATGCTAGGGCTTTCGATAATTTTAGTACTGCTATCAAGTGACAGCGACAGAAATTATTCGGCGACTACATTCTCAGCTTGTGCGCCTTTTTGGCCTTGAGTAACTTCCATAGTTACTGCCTGGCCTTCTTTCAAAGATTTGAAACCCTCAGCTTGAATGGCGCTGTGGTGAACAAATACATCACCGCCGCCTTCTTGCTCAATAAAGCCAAAACCTTTGCTGTCATTGAACCACTTTACAGTGCCAGAAACTCTCTCCGACATAACTAACCTCACTTATTAAAATTTGTATACCGTTTAAGGCGTTAAAAATATCCAGCCTCATAACGGGGCTAGCCTATACCTTTGAACTATAAACATTGTTCGTAGCTTAAAGGCACCAGTGTCTCAACAAGGCTGCAAAAATATACAAGTTGCTGAGTCAGGGTCGGAGAGTGTATTGTTTTTTTAGTAATTAAGCCAATTTTGTGTGTTTTAAAGTAAGAAAAGCCCTCTTTTTTTAGCTTTTACCCAGTTTTTAGCCCTTAAAACAGCACCCGACAGCGAATTGTCCCCTCAATTGCCTTCAGCGAGGCAATGGCGTCATCGCTATATTCAGCCTCAATATCAACGACGACGTAGCCTACTTTTGCATTAGTTTGCAAATATTGTGCGGCCACATTGATATTAAAGTCAGAAAATATCTGATTGATTGCGCTCATAATGCCCGGAATATTGCGATGCACATGCAGCAGTCTATGAGTGTTGGCGTGAGGCGGTAGAGCAACCTGTGGAAAGTTAACCGCACTGGTGCTGGTGCCATTATCGCTATAGACGATAATCTTTTCAGCGACCTCAATGCCGATATTCGCCTGTGCTTCTTGGGTGGAGCCGCCAATATGAGGCGTTAATATCACATTATCGAATTGCCTTAGGGGTGAGATTAATTGATCTTGATTAGACTTTGGCTCGATTGGAAAAACATCAATGGCTGCGCCGCCAATATGTTTGGTTTGCAAATGCAGGCAAAGACTGTCGATATCGACGATTTGTCCTCTGGCGGCGTTAATCAGCATAGCCCCAGGTTTCATGGCACTAAACTGTTTGTCACCGATCATCCCACGTGTTGCCTCAGTATCTGGCACGTGGAGTGAGACAATGTCGCTTTGCGCGAGCAGAGCCGGTAAATCGCGGACTTGTTCAGCGTTACCTAAGGGCAGTTTTGTCACGGTGTCGTAAAAGCATACGCGCATGCCCAAAGACTCTGCCATCACACTAATTTGGCTGCCAATATTGCCATAGCCGATAATGCCTAATGTTTTACCTCTGACTTCAAAAGCGTCACTTGCCGATTTTAGCCATTCTCCGCGATGCGCTTTGGCATTTTTCTCGGGAATACCGCGCATCAGCATAATAGCTTCAGCAATGACCAGTTCGGCGACACTGCGCGTATTAGAAAAGGGCGCGTTGAACACGATAACGCCGCGTTCAGTGGCTGCTTGTAGATCTACCTGATTAGTTCCGATGCAAAAACAACCCACAGCTATCAGTTTTTTGGCAGCAGCGAAAACTTGGGCATTTAACTGAGTGCGTGAACGAATACCAACAAAATGTGCATCGGCTATTTTACCCAGTAATTCAGTCTCTGGCAGGGCTGCAGGATAGTAGTCAATATTGTCGTAGCCAGCGGCCTTAAACATATCGATGGCTGAGGGGTGAACGCCTTCGAGCAACAAAATTTTAATTTTTTGTTTGCCAAGAGAGAAATTGAGCATAATTGATCAGGCCCTTTGGGCGGTCAAAAACAAGGTGCCTATGGTACCATGGCTAGGGCCCAAGCTATTGTATAAACCAGCTTCATAATGAGGATATCCGGATGTTATCGGAGCAGATAATCCTGCGCTTAAATGAGATTGTTGGCGATCAGCGAGTATTGCTTGATGCGCCTGATTTGCAGCGTTTTGGCGTTGATCGCACCACTATTTGGCAGGCCAGCCCCTGTGCTGTTGTGCTTCCGGGCTCGATAGAGGAAGTTCAGCAAATTGTCCGTTTGGCCAATGAATGCAATTTAGCCATTGTTCCCTCGGGTGGAAGAACTGGTCTTAGCGGCGGCGCTGTGGCGAAAGAAGGAGAGATTGTGGTGGCTATGGATCGCCTTAATCAGGTGATAGATTTTAACCCTCTAGACCGCTGTGTAACGATAGGGGCCGGTATGATCACAGCTAATTTGCAGGATTATGCAACTGAGCAGGGACTGTTCTATCCGGTCGATTTTGCCTCCACAGGATCGAGTCAGATTGGCGGTAATATTGCCACCAACGCGGGTGGTATCAAAGTCATTCGCTACGGTATGACCAGAGATTGGGTAATGGGGCTCAAGGTGGTCAACGGTGCAGGTGATATTCTCGAGCTCAACCAAGGATTGGTGAAAAATAACACTGGATACGATTTCCGCCATTTGTTTATCGGCTCAGAGGGCACCTTGGGGCTGATTTGTGAGGCAACGATTCAGCTGACAAGGCCACCGGCGGAGTCATCTGTATTGGTGTTGGGGGTGGATAATTTTCCTGCAATCCTCGATGTATTAAGTACTTTTAGCGCACAGATTGACCTCAGCGCGTTTGAGTTTTTCACCCAGTCGGCACTGGATAAGGTCAGCGCTCAAATGGGCCATGCAGTTCCCTTTGCTACGCAGACGCCATTTTATGCGCTACTGGAGTTCGAGTCTGCCAATGAGGCGGTTATGGATCAGGCTATGGCGCTATTTGAGCTAACTGTCGAGCGAGGTTGGGTGCATGATGGTGTAGTAAGTCAAAGCCTATCTCAGGCACAGGCGTTATGGAAGCTACGAGAGGATATTTCCGAGACGCTATGGCACTGGCAACCCTATAAAAATGATATTTCGGTTTTGGTTTCGCGAATGCCCGCATTTTTGCGTGAAGTAGAAGAGCTGGTTGAAAACCGCTATCCAGATTTTGAGTTAGTGTGGTATGGCCATATTGGTGACGGTAACTTACATCTCAATATTCTCAAGCCAGAGACCTTAACTAATGACCAATTTATTGCGCGCTGTGTGCCGGTGAGTTCGGAAATAGGTCAATTGCTGGCCAAGTACAAGGGCAGTGTCAGTGCCGAGCATGGTGTTGGTTTGTTGAAGAAAGACTACTTACAGTATTCCCGTTCGCCATTGGAGTTGGCGTTGATGAAACAGATTAAAGCCGCGTTTGACCCCAATACTGTTCTCAACCCAGGTAAACTGTTTGACTGACTATATGATCAACCGACAATAAAAATTCATCGAGGACGAGCAATGACCGAACAGGTAACTGAACCGCAGAGCAACGACTCTCAGAGCCAACATAAGCATTTGGCTCTGCTAGTTTATGTGCTGCAGGCGCTAGGGTTTGTGACTGGCGGATTAACCTGTATCGCCGCCCTGATGATTAATTATTTTAAACGCAGTGAGGTTCGCGACACTTGGCTCGAGAGCCACTTCCGATGGCAGCTCAACACGTTTTGGTACGGGCTGCTGTGGTACTTGGTGGCTTTATTGTTTTGGCTCGTGTTGTTGGGTTGGGTGGCTAGCGGCATGGTTACCATTTGGATCATTTACCGCATTGTCAAAGGCGTCCTCTATTTGCACGATGACAAACCAATGAATGTCTAATGGGTTCCGATTGGTTATACGCTGTGATAGTTAGGCAAATAAAGGAGAGCTGCCATTGGGTTACCAGCATAGAGTAAATGGCACGGCGGTAAACTTACCCGTCGGTAAGACAGTCTGTGTTGGCAGAAATTACGCCGCCCATGCCAGAGAACTAAATAACCCGATTCCCACGGAACCTGTGTTATTTATTAAGCCAAATACCGCGGTTGTCAATCTCAGTGAGCGGCTCGAGATACCAGATCATTTGGGCGATTGTCACTTTGAGGCCGAAATCAGTATTTTGATTGGTCAGACAATCAAAGCCGGTTGTGACCAACAACAGGCTCAGGCTGCGATTGCTGGCGTCGGTTTGGCATTAGATCTCACCCTGCGCGATCTCCAACAGCAACTTAAAGATAATGGGTTACCCTGGGAAAAGGCGAAGGCTTTTGATGGCGCCTGCCCGGTATCCGATTTTGTCAGTCTCGATAAGGTTGATGATTTGCAGCAGTTACACATCCAGCTGATTCAAAATAACCATTTGCAACAGGACGGCAGCAGTGCCGATATGTTGACGCCAGTATTGTCCCTACTGGTTTATATCAGTGAGTTTTTCACGCTGATGCCCGGTGATTTGGTCCTCACGGGCACGCCCTCGGGAGTTGGCCCATTGGCTATCGGCGACCAGTTGGAGTTAGTGCTCTCTGACCATATCCGCTGTCAGACCCGCGTGTGCACTAGATCATAGGCGTTTATATGAGTTTAGAAAATGGAATTTATCAACATTATAAAGGCAATCTATATGAGGTCTTGGGCGTTGCAACGCACAGCGAGACAGAAGAAGCGCACGTGGTCTATAAAACTTTGTATGGCGACTACAGCCTTTGGATACGACCTCTAAGTATGTTTATTGAGATGGTTGAGGTTGATGGCCACAGCGTACCGCGGTTTGCTTTTGTCGAGTCAGCCACTGAGCACAAAGCCTGATGCTTTTTATCACCAGTACGATTGCTATTGCGGATGCCGAGATCGACATTAGTGCTATTCGCTCTCAGGGTCCGGGCGGACAGAATGTTAATAAAGTTGCCTCAGCGATTCATCTGCGCTTCGATATCCATGCCTCGTCGTTACCGTCCATGTATAAACAACGCCTGCTTAAGTTAAATGATCACCGTATTAACAAAGATGCGGTCGTGGTTATCAAGGCGCAGCGCTACCGCAGTCAGGACAAAAATCGCATTGAAGCGTTGCAGCGCTTGCAGGAATTACTGCAGTCAGTGACGCACAATCCAAAGGTTCGCCGACCGACCAAGCCAACCAGAGGCTCCCAGTTAAGGCGCATGGATAAAAAAAAGCAGCATGGTAAAAAGAAAACTATGCGCGCAAAGCCAGCGTTGGACTAAGGGATGAGTAATTTATGCCAGAGCTAAATACACATCCCTTTGAGGCCTTATCTCCCGATCTACTAATCGATGCAGTTGAAAGTCAGGGCTTTGTCTCTGATGGCCGTTTTATTGCCCTTAATAGTTATGAGAATCGGGTCTACCAAGTTGGCATCGAAGGCCAAACGCCAATGATTGCCAAGTTTTATCGCCCGGCGCGCTGGACTGATGAGCAAATTGCTGAGGAGCATAAGTTTTGCTTTCAATTGCAGGAGCAGGAATTGCCGGTTGTCTGCCCCTGGGTTAACACACAGGGCGAGTCAGTAAGCCATTACGGCGGCTTTAGATTTGCACTGTATCCACGCAAGGGCGGCCGCGCCCCAGAGTTAGATAATCTGGACAATCTTTTTATTCTCGGACGCTTGTTAGGGCGTTTCCATGGCATTGGCGCTATGCAACCTTTTGAGCATAGACCGACGCTTGATATTGATACTTTTGGTTGGCGTTCTTATCGCTTAATTAGTGAGCAATTTATGCCCGCTGAATTGAGTCCAGCCTATGATTCGCTTGCCTTAGACGTGCTAAACACCATTGATCAGATTGTGACAGATTATGGGCCGTTGCATCGGCTGCGGGTCCATGGTGATTGTCACTCAGGTAATATTTTATGGCGCGATGATAATCCGCACTTTGTCGACTTTGATGATGCGCGTATGGCGCCAGCTATTCAGGATTTATGGATGCTTTTGTCAGGTGATCGGCAGGAGCAACAATTGCAAATGATCGAGCTTATTGAGGGCTACAGTGAGTTTTATGATTTCGATTATCGAGAATTACAGCTGATTGAGGTACTACGAACCTTAAGAATTATGCATCACAGTGCGTGGATTGCCAGACGCTGGTCGGATCCGGCTTTTCCCCGTGCCTTTGCTTGGTTTAATACGCCTCGATATTGGAGTGAGCATATTCTTATATTGCGGGAGCAGTTAGCAGCACTTAATGAGCCTCCGTTGGACATCCGGCCTTAAAAAGTCACTTTCATACGCACATTCACAAGCACAAGCGTAGAAAAATTAGTTTTACACTACCTGTTGATTGAATCTTATGGATGTAACAAAAGCCGTAAATATAATGCGCATAGCGATTTGAGTTTCAAATAGCGTTAACTTTTTAACCAATCCTCAGTAGAATAGGCGGCCTTGCTTTTAGGCTCGTTATTTGGCGAATCAGAAGCACCATCAACAGAGTAAGATTAGGAGAAAACTATGAGCGATCTTCCCGCAGAATTAAAATATGCGAGCAGTCATGAGTGGGCAAGACTGGACAGTGATGGCACTGTTGTCGTTGGTATTACTGACCATGCTCAGGAAGCTCTGGGTGATATCGTTTATATCGAGCTCCCAGAAATGGGTGTTGCCGTGGATGCTGGTGCCGAGGTGGCGGTGGTTGAGTCGGTCAAAGCTGCCTCGGATATTTATTCACCGGTTACCGGAGAGGTAGTTGAGATTAACCCCGCGCTTGAGGACGAGCCTGAAACAGTGAACAGCAACCCCTATGCCGATGGTTGGTTATTCCGTGTTAAGGTTGCAAACCCTGACGAATTGGAAGATATGTTGGATGCCGATGGCTATCAGGCCGTTATTGAAGAATCCTGAGTCTTAGCAGTGATATCAAGCCCTAGTCTTTACTGGGGCTTTTTTATGCCTGCTTGTTTATATCTTTCTAAGTCACCTTGTTAGCGTGCATTGCGCCCATAAAGGCATCGCGTAAGTGCCTGAATTGCATTAATCCCGCAAGGAAATGATTTGCCATCCTCTATCATTGGCCCCCTGGCGTAGAGCCTGATCGGGATCTACTGCAATTGGGTGGCTTACTTGCAAGAGCAGAGGTAGGTCATTAATCGAGTCAGAGTAAAAATAGCTGCCATCGCTATTAACATTGTTGTCCTGCAACCATTGATTTAGGCGTGTAACTTTACCCTCTTGGTAGGTTGGTGTGCCTACAATCTCGCCGGTATATCGGTTACCCACTATTTCTAGCTCTGTTGCCAATAATTCGTCAATGCCCAGCGCCTGACAGATAGGCTCAACAATAAAACGATTAGTAGAGGTAATAACCAATAGCCGATCGCCGGCATCACGGTGTTTGGTGATCAGATCGTCTGCCTTACTTAAGCGCATAGGCGCAATAATCTGTTGCATAAACTCAAGGTGCAACTGCGCCAATTGCTGGGGAGCAATATTGGCCAATGGTGCCAATGAAAAGGCTAAGTAGGCAAAAATATCTAACTGGCCAGCTTCATAGTCGGCATAAAAGCGATCATTCATTGCTCGGTAATAATCGCCGTCGACTTGGTTTTTGGCGACTAAAAATTCTCCCCAAGCATGGTCACTGTCGCCGGCTATCAGCGTGTTATCTAAATCGAAGATGGCAAGAGCCATAGAAATCCCGTGGCAATAAAATGGTATATAAGTGACTTGGCAGGATAGCGATGATATAAGTTGGTCTCAAGAGAAAATTGCCGCTACGCAGAGACTATGGAACAATATGACGATATTAATGGACTTGAAATGGGATAGACGCTGTGGTTGATAAGGATGGTTTTCGCTCTAATATTGCTATTGTCATTAGCGATGGTAAAGGTAAGGTCTTTTGGGCTAAACGACTGGGGCAAAAGGCGTGGCAATTTCCTCAGGGTGGTGTCAACTCAGGCGAGTCTGCTGAGCAGGCACTCTATCGTGAGCTCTATGAAGAAGTCGGCCTTGAATCTACCGATGTCAATATTATTCAGCGTTCTAAAAAATGGCTGCGTTATCATATTCCACCACAAATGCAGCGCAAGCACTCAAAGCCACTGTGCATAGGGCAAAAACAAAAGTGGTTCTTTTTACAGCTAACTGGGGACATCGAAAAAGTCCGCTTTGATGCCACCGGCAACCCCGAATTTGATGGCTGGGAGTGGGTCAATTATTGGTATCCAATTGAGTCTGTGGTGTCATTTAAACGCAATGTTTATCGCAATGCGCTGACAGAATTTGCCCCAGCTAATGCACGATTTGAAAAGCTAGCGCGGGATCGCCGATGAATATGCTGGGCTCATTGAGAACAATTGTTCAAGAGGTCAATAGCGCTCGAAGCTTGCCTGAAGTATTGACCATTATCGTTAAAGAAGTTCGCGCCGCACTACAGGCGGGGGTTTGCTCAGTGTACTTGTTCGATGAGGCTGATCAACGCTATGTGTTAATGGCCACTGAGGGGTTGCGAGAGCAATCTATCGGCAAGGTGCGGTTAGCTATGCGCGAGGGTTTGGTTGGCTTGGTGGCCGCCAAAGAGGAGCCGCTTAATCTCGAGGATGCTGATCGGCATCCAAATTTCGCCTACTTTGAGGAGACGGGTGAATCGCCCTTTCACTCCTTTCTTGGGGTCCCCATTATTCATCATCGCAAGGTACTTGGGGTGCTGGTATTACAGCAGCAAACGCAGCGTCGTTTTGCTTCAGAGGAAGAGGCCTTTGTCGTCACGGTTTGTGCCCAGCTATCGGGCGCTATTGCCCACGCCGAGGCCACAGGTGCACTGCGCAAACTTGCATCTGCCGGCAGAGGCAGAAGCCGTGAGGCGACCTTTCGAGGCATCCCCAGTTCACCGGGCGTAGGTATTGGGCGCGTGGTAAGAGTCGCTTCAAGCACTGATTTAAGGTCGGTACCAGAGCGTTTTACCAATGATCCTGCGGGCGAAATAACGACTTTCCGTGCAGCGCTGGCAGCGGCTAAAAAGGATATGCGCGATCTGGGTGCTGGGTTGGTTAATAAACTCAGTTCCGAGGAGTTAGCTCTATTTGATGTCTATATCCGTATGCTAGATGACAGCTCGCTGGGCGGAGAGGTAATTGCCGCAATTACCGCGGGTCAAACTGCCCAGAGTGCGTGGAGTTCGGTAATACTCAAGCATGTGCGTACTTTTCGGCAAATGGATGATCCCTACCTGCGCGAGCGAGCGGCGGACGTCAATGAT
>CBFHVP010000071.1:0-7496 GCA_965659315.1 uncultured Porticoccaceae bacterium
GATAACGGGCACATTAACACTGCCAAGGGTATTTTTTACGGTACCTTTCGCATTTACCGCCCGCGACCAAACAGGGAAATCCATCTCCTTGAGATCGCGAATATCGAGAACTCCAGCGTCAATAATCAGCCCTTTTACACCGCGCGCCTGTGCCGAGGTTGCTAACAAGTCACCGAACATGCCATCAGTGTTGTCTGTGGTACAGGCAACCACCAACACATCACCCTCTTGGCAAAGCTCAATCGCCACATGCAACATCCAATTATCACCGGGCTGCGCCAGCACCGTTACAGCAGATCCCCCAATGCGTGCATCGCTATAGATAGGCCGCATATAAGGCTTTAACAGTCCGATCCGACCCTGCGATTCATGCACGGTGGCCACCCCCATCTCACCAAGATTATCTACGGTGGCTTTATCTGCGCGCGCGATATTGCGTACTGCTACGGTTTTCATCTGTTTTGCTCCTTTGCCAACCTAACCAAGCTTGGCGATAAGTTAAGTAGTGCTAAAAATTGTCTCTGGCACGTACAGTTCGCCGCGACTTAACAGGCGCGCAGTACGCAATAATCCGGCCTTTAATACCCGTGGCGGATCAGATTGTTGATCGATTTCAAGGCTGACCGAAAACTCACCAGAAGGATGTTCTACCGACAGTGTCTTACTACCTTCGGCAGGCAACTGGGCAATACCCTCAGCGACAGTACCGGGAATAATGGCGGCTGTTGCTGCCGATACGGCACCCAACACTCCAATCGCCGAATGGCACTTGTAAGGAATAAAGGTCCGCGTATTAAAAATACCACCGTTAACGGCGGGTGAAATCATGCAGATTTTGGGCACCGCCGCACCATCAACATCACCTAAATTCATCTTTGGTCCAATCTGCAGGCGAATGGATTGGATTTTGTCTTTCAATCGTTGATTGGCATTTAACTCAGCGGGTGATTCATCACCAGATATACCCATATCCATAGCGCGTATCACCACCACCGGCATCCCATTATCGATGCAGGTAAGTTCAATGCCGTCGACAATATCGATGCGATTGCCGGTTGGCAGTAAGCTTCCGCATACCGACCCAGCAATGTTGAGGTAATGACAAGTAATCGGCGCCGAACTGCCAGGCACACCATCAATGCATGCATCACCAGCGTATTCGACTTTTTTATTAGGTGTTTGCACCATCAGCTCACATTGACTGCCACTGTTGAGCATATTGACCCTCACTCTGGTGTTGCCATTGCTAGGCTCAATCAGACCAGCCTCAATCGCAAATGGCGCAACACCGGCAAGGATATTGCCACAGTTAGGCGTTGTATCGACACGACCCTCACCGACAACAATCTGGGCAAAAAGGTAGTCAATATCAGCATCGGTGGACGCTGACAAGCTGACAATACCGACCTTACTGGTCAACGGATCGGCACCGCCCAGACCATCTATCTGACGATCATCGGCACCCATTACTTGCACCAGAAGTTTATCTCGCAACACAGGGTCCGCAGGTAAATCGTCGGCGCAGAAATACACGCCTTTGGAGCTACCTCCTCTAATTTGCATATAGGGAATTGCACGTTGCACTAGGGGCACCACAGGCAATACTGGGGTTGAAATTGGTATTTAAGCGCAATCATTGGCGCACCCAGGTCAATGTAATCCCCTCGCGAAATGCAAAGCGCTCCATATGCCGAGCTACCACATCCTCAAGTTTTTGTAGCGTCTCTTCGGTCTCGGCCTCAACCGAAAAAGTTAACTGGTTATTCTGAGATGTCAGCCTGCAATCACCAAAAGGGAAGTCCACATAACCACTATCATCATCGAATTCGGTCGGCAACTTATGCGCAAAATGTCGGCAGAATTTTTTCAGATAGGCCACTGCTTTGTCGGAATTAATACTAGATTGGGCGGTTAGCATGCAAGATCCTGTGTTAGCCATTATTGATCAATTATCAGTAATCACAGCTTAACTGGACGACAAAACAACTAGCTAACAAAAAAGATTTTAAAAGATATGAGAATTATTAATAATTTATATTTTTCTCATCAATATTAGTTTAACTTACATGCATATAATTACATCAATTGATGGATTTCAATCCTATATACTACTTATAATGTTTTAGATTAAATATTATTTACTATACTTTTTTCATGCATTTAAGTAATGCCTCAATTGGGCGGCAATAACAGTATGAATGTAGAGCAATTGAAAATTCCTGAGCTGAGCCTGAGATATTTAAAGGCGGCAAAAACTGTCGCCGATCTCCGTAGCGTCACCAGAGCGGGTGAGCAATTAAATCGCTCACAGACGGCTATTTCCAAAGCTATTATCGAACTAGAAAAGCAACTCGATGCTGCCTTGTTTGACCGAACAACATCCGGTGTTTCTGCTACCGTTTACGGTGAGGCCCTCAGCAATCGCATTGCTATGGCAATGGCTGAATTTGAAACTGCAGGAAGTATTTACGATCAGTTTAAAAAAACCAGAAGAGATTTTCGCAGCAACCCACTTTTCTCGATGGAAATTAGTTACAAACGTCTGGCTGCACTGATCGCGCTATATGAGACCTGCGATTATTCCGGAGCCGCACATATATTGGGTATCACCAGCGCTGCAGTCTACAACTCCATAAGAGAACTTGAGAATTTGCTAGACCTATCATTATTTGGCAAAGACCCATCCGGCGTCCATCCAACACCCTATTGCAAAATATTGGTGCGCCATACCAAATTAGCCTTCTCACAGATACGTCATATTATTGATGATATCGCCAGCTTAAACGGTATTACCTGTGGGCAGGTGGCTATAGGTACATTGCCCTACTCAAGAACGATACTTACACCGAGGGCAATTAATCAGCTGCTAGAAAACCAACCGCAACTAGACATCTCTACCATCGAAGGGCCATACAATTCATTAGTTGCCAGTCTACGCAGTGGAGAAATTGATTTAATTATTGGCGCCATCAGACCTAAAGAGAGCGCACCACACCTCAAAACCGAAACACTATTTGACGATAAATTAGCTATCCTCGCACGCAGTGATCACCCCCTGACCGTGAAAAATAAGCTGACTCACAAGGCGCTGGAAACGCTGCAGTGGATACTACCACCAACAGGCACGCCGACCAGACAACTATTTGATCAATACTGCGCGCAACACAGCCTAACCATACCACCTCATGCCATTGAAACCAGTTCTGCCTCAATGGTTCGAGGGTTATTACTTGAAAGTGACCGGGTAGCCCTGTTATCCGAGCATCAGATTCACTATGACAAAAAATTGGGTGCGCTCACTGCACTGGCGATCGACCTACAAGACACCTATCGACCTATAGGGATCACCATGCTATCTCATATCCGACCATCTCCAGCCACTCGATTATTTCTCGATAATCTGCGCTCAGTGGCTAAAGCACTGCCTATCGGTATAGACCATGCACGATAAGTTAGCTGTTACTGAGTAGAGAGCGCTCGAGCTCAGCAATTGCCGCAAAGAATTCGCGATCAGCCAGCTCCACACCATCCATCGAGATAGCTACTTGAGATAAATCGATGGGCTGGTCATAGCCATCATACAAGTCATCATATCGGGCTATATAGGTACCGTTATCGCAGATATAACGAAAGTAGGTGCCCAGCGGCCCCTCATTATTAAAGGATAATGACAGGGTACAGATCGCACCTGTCGCGGCCTTCATACCGATACACATATCCATGGCAATGCCCATATCTTGATGCTCAGGCCCCTGCAAAACAAAGGCCTCAGTCGCCGGCCCACCTGTCTGATATTGAAAAAGGTCAACCGTATGGCAGGCGTGGTGCCACAATAAATGATCAGTCCAACTCCGGGGCTGACCCAGCGCATTAATATTCTCACGTCGAAAAAAATAGGTCTGTACATCTAACTGTTGCAGCCTGAGTTCACCGGATTTAATCCGCTGATGGATCCATTGATGGGAAGGATTAAAGCGCCGAACATGATCTACCATAGCGACTAAACCCGTGTCCTGCTGCACCCTTACCAATGCTTCTGCATCTGCAAGGCTATCGGCCATAGGAATTTCAATCAGCACATGCTTACCGGCCTGCATAACCTGAATGGCTTGAGATGCATGCATCCCTGTAGGCGTAGCTAAGATCGCCGCTTCGATACCGGGCTGGCATAGCGCCTCAGCTAGATCTGTCGTCCAGTAGGGTATATTGCGCTGATTAGCAACTGCCTCAGTACTGCTGGCTACACCACCACAGATTGCCCCCACCTCGACGCCCTCAATGCGCGCGATAGCATCCATATGTTTATTGGCGAATGCACCTTCGCCGACCATACAAATTTTCATAAACCCTTCAGCCTTTGGTTAATCGAGAAACCACTGCCACCTAAAATAATATTAGTAGGAATAATGCTAGGTACTAACACTCTATTTGATCATATTGCAAACATCCATTTGTCGACTCCCTATTTCATTGAAATTCATCGAGTTGTCATGTCAATCTATACTTTTTTGATGACCCCACTACCCTACTGTTTATGGCATTATCTGCTAATCGGTATGCCAACAACGCACAAGGAAAACCCATGCCCAATTGCACAGAGTTCCGTCTCGACAGCCACGACGGTCATACCTTGTCTGCCTATCTGGCTTGTCCTGATACCCCTGCAATAGGTGGCATAATTTTATTACATGAGATATTTGGCGTAACGGCACAGATGCGAGAGCTGGCTGAGCACTTTGCGGCTATCGGCTATAAAGCCGTAATCCCCGCTTTATTTGATCGCATTGAGCGCGGTATTTGTCTTGACTATGGTGAAACCGATCGTGGTAGAGCGCTTGCCGACGCCTGTGATCAACAGCATCTGCTGCTCGACCTGCAGGCCGCAATCGATGCCTTGGCTACCGATAATACGGCGTTGGTCGGTTATTGCTGGGGAGGCGGCATTGCCTACTTTGCCGCCTGTCATCTGCCAGTCAATGCCGGTGTGGCCTATTACGGTACGCGGCTACCGCGTTATTTACACCAGCAACCTAACTGCCCTTTTCAGTTCCATTTTGGTGAGCAAGATAATGCTATCAGCGCAGAGGTTATAGCGCAGGTGCGCGCAGCCAATGCGGGTAGTGATATCTATATCTATCAACAAGCTGGCCATGCCTTTGCCAATCATGCTCGACCCAGCTTCCATGCCGCCAGTGCCGCACTGGCAGAGCAGCGCCTCGTGAATTTTCTGGGCCTTGCTAAAAACTAACCTGCATTAGCTCGCTGTCTACAGGTTTACCGCTACTTGAGTATCGCCATGATCTGTGGCCATGCTTCGGCACCAGCGCTATCCATAAGCGCCAGATACTGCGGGTTAAACCAGTCGGCTAATCCCTGCTGATAACCTGGCGTTAGTGTGATCTGCTCATACCAGCGTTTGAAATGCGGCCTATCTCGCCACATACCCTGCAAATGTAAATGATCAAGACGAGTAGCATAAGGCGCCAAGGCAATATCAGCCAAACTCATATTATCGCTACCGATCCACTTGCGCTGGGCTAACTCTGTATCCAGTCCCGCCAATAAATGATCAAATTCATGGACTGCTCTAATAAAGCGCGGCGACTCAATACCCTCTGCCATCACTTGGGTTTGCACATCACGCATATAGGCATCGGGGATTGCCTTGAGGTGCTGATCAATACGTTGGCTATCACCGTCATAAGCCTCAAGCAACTGCAGTCGAAAAGCGATGCCAAAACTCAATGCGGCGACCTCCAAATGGAGCCCATCATCCAACTTTTTCATCCACCAGCGAACGGCCGCACGCTCAAGTGGCGTATCGGGCATTAAGGCAGGTTGAGGAAATGACTCATTCAGATAATCAACAATAATATTGGATTCCACCAAAATATTGCCATCATGATCTAACGCAGGCACAAGCCCCTTTGGGTTAATTTTTAAATAGTCTGGTCGCTGTTGATCGCCCCGACGCAGATTGAGCTCTTCGCTATGCCATTGCAGTTTTTTTTCAGCCAGAACAAAACGAACTTTCTGTGCACAAGAAGACATATCGTTGTGATATAACGTCAACAAGGTTCACCCCCTGAAAATATCATTGTTTAACTTAATCACTCGCCGTGGATACTGCTTATTGATACTCGGGTTTGCCGCGCAACGCAGATATAATAGTACCAACTAATACATACAGCAGTGATATCATAATCGCAGCACTAATGGTTTTTTCTAACAAGCCGTAATACTGAGGAATAATTTGCTTATCTCCCAGATGGGTATTAATCAATAAATTCACGACACTCATACCAATAACATTGCCCATCACGCGGGCTAAATTCATCGTCGCTGCAGCAACACCAAGATCTTTACTGGGCGCGGCACTGAGCACCGCATTATTATTTGGGCTGGTAAATAAACCCATACCAATGCCAATCAGAAATAACGAGCTGCCGATATAAAATGGCGTTGTTGTCATATCCAACTGCGCCAGCATTAAAAAACCGCTGGCAACAACAAGGCAACCGACCGTGGCTATTTTACGCGGCTGAATACTGTCTGACAGGCGACCAGATAATGGGGCTAAGATGGCCATTGCCACGCCTTGCATCAATATTATCTTGCCTGTGTCTGAGGGACTTAATTGGTGGATATATTGCAAATAAAGGCTCAATAAGAACACTAATGGATAGAGACTGGCATACATAAAAAATGCCGCGGCTAATGAACAAGAATACTGACGACTTTGCGTAAACATTTGCCAACGAATTAATGGCTGTGCACTAGTTGACTGGTGCCAGACAAATAGCCCTATCAACATCAATGCCGCCAGTAACATCAGAACGTAGTTCCATTGCGGCAATTCAGTAAGAGCAATGACGAATAGCGTGGTACCGGCGCCAAAGATTACTGCACCCTGCCAGTCGAAAGGACACTGCTGTTCTTTGCGCCAATCACCTTTAACGAAAATAGCAATCAGTGTCACCAAAATCAGTGCAATGGGCGCTGGCATGGCGAAGACCCAGCGCCAACCGAATAACTCGGTAACAATACCCCCAAGAACCGGCGCAATGGTCAGTCCAATATAAATGCAGGCTGAATTGATACCAATCGCCATACCTCGCTTATTGGCCGGATAGACGGAGGTAATCATGGCAACGCCGGTTCCCAAGGTCATCGCCGATGCGCCACCCTGAACAAAACGAAAAAATAGTATGCCTTCAATACTTGTCGCCATCGCCGCACCGCATGACGCCATAGCAGTGACCATGAGCCCGCTCATGTAGACCCGTTTGCGGCCAATGTTGTCAGCTAATTTGCCAAAAGGCAGCATTAACGCGACATTGCTTACTAGAAATATCGTTGGCAACCAACTAATCAAGCTAGCATCAGCTCGCAACTCAGCGGCCATAACAGGCATTGCAATATTCACCGATGACATTGTCAGGGGGGACATCATAGAACCAGCACAGACAACTAGCAGCACGATGTTTTGAGTAAAC
>CBFHVP010000071.1:7596-9327 GCA_965659315.1 uncultured Porticoccaceae bacterium
TATTCACCGATGACATTGTCAGGGGGGACATCATAGAACCAGCACAGACAACTAGCAGCACGATGTTTTGAGTAAACCTGTCTTTATCAACGAGCAACTTTATATCTCTAGACTAGCGTAATATGAATATAACGACATTGTTTAGCCAAGGCTGTTTACGCAAGGCAAAAATACTCAATTACCGACTCAACCATTCTCCAAAATGATTAAACCGGCAGCGGTATTAGAAGCGGGTACATGATAATGTCGATAAATTTCTCTAGCATCTTCGTCCATTGCGCCTAGCATAATCAACCACATAACTAACTCCGCACCCTCGGAGCCCGATTCGCGCATATATTCGGTGTGGCCTATATTGATCAGACGTTCAGGGTCAGCGGTGAGATCGTTTAAAAAGGCAGTGTCGAATGGTTCGTTAACCAACCCTGCACGTTCACCTTGCAACTGGTGGGACATACCACCGGTACCCCATATTGCCACTTTTACATCCTCGTCAAAGGATTCCACCGCTTTGCGAATGGCTTGGCCTAAGGCAAAACAGCGACTACCTCGAGGCTGTGGATATTGAATAACATTAACCGCCAAAGGAATAACCTTACATGGCCAAGCCTCAGGTTCACCACACATAATTGATAAAGGCACTGTTAAACCATGATCGACCGGCATCTCATTGGCCATGGTCATATCAAACTCATCCATAATCAGCGATTCACAAATATGCCAGGCTAATTTTGGGTGTCCTTCAACCACCGGCACCTGCCGCGGACCATAGCCTTCATCGGCCGGTTGAAATTGCGCCGCTACACCCATGGCAAAGGTTGGAATCAACTCCAGAGAAAACGCCGATGCATGATCGTTGTAGACAATAATTACCACATCGGGTTTTTCTCTCTGCATCCATTCCCTGGCTGGTTCATAACCATCAAAAAGAGGTTTCCAATAAGGTTGTTGAGTCTTTTTATGATCAACTGCCGCACCAATTCCCGGCACATGTGAGGTGCCAACACCTGCAAATAATTTAGCCATTGGACTTCACCTCGGAAGTGTAGCGGTTACCCTCGGGTGGGCGGCCTCCTGCAATCATCATATCCATAAATTCCTGTTCTGTTACCCCTGACATTGCACCACCGACATATTGCATACTTCTACGGTCAAAAATAGCCAGCTTAAATGTGTAGTAAATATTGCCCCCCAGCCTCAGTAGGCCAATCCAATCACGGGTTAATACGGCTTGACGTTGCTCTGACGTCAGTGGGAAGCCGTCCAAA
Organism: uncultured Porticoccaceae bacterium; assembly: GCA_965659315.1. Classification (GTDB taxonomy): domain Bacteria; phylum Pseudomonadota; class Gammaproteobacteria; order Pseudomonadales; family Porticoccaceae; genus HTCC2207. The sequence continues at coordinate 8,865 of CBFHVP010000071.1, forward strand.
TAGGCCGCCTCATCTTGTCGAAATTTGTCTCGATTGTCGGGATTATTCAGTGACATACAAAACATATTGAGTTCATAGCCTTGCATGGAGTGATCCGGATCAAATACATAGGTCCCCGGAATATCACTGTACTCTCGATCTTTCCTCATTATTGCAACTCCAATGCATAGTCGTGATGATCAAAAAAGCTGACAGCCTGAGCCAACACTCAGGCAATCAATTGCATTCAGATGGTAGGTGAATCATCGATATAGATTAACGGCTATTCTCAATCACCGTCGGTTTCGATAATTCGATCTCACTCCTCATCAGGATATCGTCCCAATGATAAAAACAACAGTATCGATAAAAGCAGTAAACCCACTGAAATCAATAGTACTGTTTCATACCCTTGAAACACCTGTGCTGCCATACCAAAAATCGGTGGAGCCATACCTGCTCCAACAGTAAAGAAGGCGATAAT
>CBFHVP010000072.1:0-9311 GCA_965659315.1 uncultured Porticoccaceae bacterium
CTTTTGATAGTGCCCAACAATGGCAGGGGCCAGTAGAGTCTGAGCATGGTTGGCATCTGCTGTTGCTGGTTAAAAATAGCGCCGCCTATATTCCAGCCTTTGAGCAGGTAAGCGCCGCGGTATTGGCCGATAAACAGCGCCAGCAACAGCGAGATATCAAACGGCAGGCGATTGATAAACTGGTTGCCAAATATCAGATCGAGATCGATTGATGCGCTTTGCTATTGTCGCTAAGGCATTTATCGCCATGCTTTTTTTGCCCGTGCTTTTTTTGCCCATCGGTGCGGCATTGGCCGATGAAGCCCGCCCTGTGTATATCGAGGTGGTGGAAAATAATAACAGTCAGTTTTTACTGAAATGGAAAGTACCGCCAGTCATGCCTGCCGTTCAGGCACCCGCCATCAGTTTGCAGCACCCACAGTGCACCGTGGCCGATGGTGCAACTGCGGCCGGTTTAATCGGTCGCCGGCTTTACCAATGCAATATGACTGACCCTGAAGTGCGCTCTGGATTGCCCGCTGAAGTGCCCTTTGAGGTGCGGTTGGACTACCCCGCAACTAATCCCGCACTGACGTCGCTATTGGTGTTTAAGCCCTTTGAGCAAGAGCCTATTCAAGTTTTTTCGGGTCCGGAAGAGACCTCTTTAATCATACCGATTGCCACCAGTGCCGCAGCTGTCGCCAAACAATATACTGTGGCTGGAATAGAGCATATTTTGGTGGGTACAGACCACCTGCTATTTGTGCTGTGTTTAATGATTATTGCCGGTCGCTTTAAGCGCCTGCTATTAACCGTAACGGGTTTTACCCTAGCCCATTCTATTACGCTCAGTTTGGCAACCTTAGATATTGTCCGCTTGCCCACGGAGTTAGTGGAGTTATTGATTGCCTTAAGTATTGTTTTGTTAGCGGTGGAAATTATTAAACACAGGCGCGCCCCAGCGGAGCAGTTGCCAAGTTTTACTTGGCGCCATCCAGTCAGTGCATCATCGGCATTTGGCTTACTGCATGGGTTTGGTTTTGCTGTGGTGTTGCAGGAGTTGGGGCTGCCGACAGCAATGAAAGCGCAGGCGCTGCTATTTTTTAATATTGGTGTTGAATTGGGCCAACTATTATTTATTGCGCTGGTGTTGATAATCGTTTTTCTTGGTCTGCGCACTATCGCACCGGTCAGCAAACACCGTACATTGCTTACTGATATGGTTGTTTATGGGGTTGGGATTACTAGCGCATACTGGTTGTTTGAGCGTTTGGCCGCTATATTTTAACTGCTAATTAGACTGGCAAAAGATTCCTCTTACCGACTAATTATTTGATATGGCCCAGATGCTTTGACACCACCTTAAGGCTGGGCTTAAACAGCTTAGGTGTGCATGCGAGAATATTCCCAGACTGCATAAAGCTCTCGCCGCCCTGAAAATCACTCACCATACCGCCCGCTTCGCGAACCATCAGCACGCCGGCGGCGATATCCCAAGGTTTTAATGACATCTCCCAGAATACATCCATACGCCCAGCGGCAACATAGGCCAGATCCAGTGAGGCGACACCTAAGCGTCGAATACCTGCGGAGTTATCGGCAAAATCATGCATACAGGCCAGGTAGTTATCCATTTCATTAAATGAGGGTGCGCTAAAGGGAATGCCGGTGGCGTAGAGTGCTCCCGCTTCTTCGGTGCGACCGGAGACGCGGATGCGGCGACCGTTAAGGCTTGCGCCATGACCGCGGCTGGCAGTAAATTCCTCACGCTTAAACGGTTCCAAAATAACCCCATGCTCCAATTTGCCTTTAATGCGACAGGCAATGGAAATAGCCACATGGGGAATACCGCGCACAAAATTTGTGGTGCCATCTAAAGGGTCGATAATCCATTCCACTTCAGCATCGGCATTGCCACTGGTACCACTTTCCTCACCGATAAAACGGTGGTCGGGGTAGGCTTTGTTAATATGGTAAATGATGGTCTCTTCCGAGCGACGATCCACTTCGGTAACAAAGTCATGGCGACCTTTTTCATCAACCTTGACCAAATCGAGATTGTCGGCAGACTTAACAATCATTTCCCCCGCCAGACGGGCAGCGCGCAGGGCAATATTAACCATAGGTTGCATAGGGTGTTTTCCAAGTGACTTAAAGAGCGGTGCGCATTGTAACAGAACTACTGTGCCAGAGAAGCCCGATTCTGCTACACTCGCGCCCCGCTTTTGGGGCAGCTTTATTAATAGACGAGAGGCGCGTTGTGTCTACCACTGAACGACAGCAAAAAATCCGCATTGTGTTGGTCAATACCGCTCATCCAGGCAATATTGGTGGTGCCGCGCGTGCCATGAAAAATATGGGCCTAAGCGAATTGTATCTGGTACAACCGCGCGAGTATCCTGCGCCCAGAGCAGTATGGCGCGCGGCTGGTGCCAGAGATGTATTAGCCAATGCCAAAATAGTGGATTCTGTTGATCAAGCGATTGCAGGTTGCGGACTGGTGGTGGGTACCAGTGCCCGTGAACGACGCATTCCCTGGCCGCTGATTAATCCCCGTGAGTGCGGTGCGCGAATCTGGCAAGAGGCGCACAGCCATGATATTGCTCTGCTATTTGGGCGTGAGGACCGCGGCCTTACCAATGAGGAATTACACAAGTGCCACTACCATGTGCATATTCCCTCTAACCCAGATTACAGTTCACTCAATTTGGCCACTGCGGTGCAGGTATTGAGTTACGAAATCCGCATGGCCAGTCTGGCTGACGCCGAGGGTAATCTGCCATCATTGCAGGAGTGGGATCAGCCACCGGTGACTGCCGATGATCTCGAGTACTTCCACAAGCACTTGGCGCAGACTATGGCGGATCTAGATTTCTACGATCCGGACAATCCTAAACAGCTTTTGACACGCATGCGTCGACTATTTAATCGCGTCAGAATGGACCAAATGGAAGTGTCGATTCTGCGTGGTTTACTGTCGTCGGTACAGCGAATTATCAATAAATAGTTGATAAAATTAATCAGGTATTTAATTGACTAAAATACTCAGGTATTAGATAATTCCGCCCATCAAAACGGTCTAAAATCACTAGGTGCTAGATATGCGATTAACAACGCGAGGACGCTATGCAGTAACTGCTATGCTCGACTTGACACTGCATGCGCAGGACAAACCGATCTCGCTGGCTGATATCTCTGAGCGTCAATCTATTTCGCTGTCGTATTTAGAGCAGCTTTTTTCGCGCTTGCGCCAGTCCGGTCTTGTCTCTAGCGTGCGTGGACCAGGAGGCGGCTACCATTTGGGGCGTCCCAGTGAGGGTATTTATGTTGCGCAAATTATCGATGCGGTTAATGAATCGATAGATGCCACTAATTGTCAGGGTAAAGGCGATTGTCAGGGCGGTGAGATCTGTCTTACCCACACCCTGTGGTCGGATCTAAGTAATGAGATTCACCGATTTTTAAATGATATTAGCCTGGCTGATCTAGTGGCGAAACGAAACGTACAACATATTGCACGGCGACAGGTCGAACAGTTGCTGGTAATAGATGACAATTTGCAGGCTGGTGCCTGCTAGCTTTGGAGTAATTAATGAACCTTCCTATTTATCTGGATTATGCTTCCACAACACCGGTTGATCCGGCGGTTGCAGATAAAATGATGCAATTCCTCACACCAACGGGCCAGTTTGGTAATCCGGCCTCGCGCTCTCATGTTTTCGGTTGGCAGGCGGAAGCCGCGGTCGAAGATGCGCGTACCGACGTCGCCAGACTAATCGGTGCTGACCCACGTGAAATTGTCTGGACCAGTGGTGCTACAGAGGCTAATAACCTAGCGATTAAAGGCTGTGCCCATTTTAACCAGCGCAAAGGCAAGCATGTTATTACCTCAAAAATTGAGCATAAAGCGGTGCTTGATACCTGTCGCCAGCTAGAGCGAGAGGGTTGGGAGGTGACCTATTTAGAGCCTGATGCCAATGGTTTGATCCAACCGCAAAGCGTTGCAGAGGCGATTCGCGAAGACACCACCGTGGTCAGCATTATGCATGTCAATAATGAGCTGGGCACATTAAATGATATTGCCGCTATCGGTGCTATCTGTCGTGAAAATAAGGTATTTTTCCATGTTGATGCCGCGCAGAGCGCGGGCAAAACAGCCATTGATGTGGAAGCCATGAATGTCGATATGATGTCGTTTTCAGCCCATAAGATCTATGGCCCCAAAGGTATCGGTGCGTTATTTGTACGCCGTAAACCGCGTGTGCGTATTGAGGCACAGATGCATGGCGGTGGCCATGAGCGCGGTATGCGTTCTGGTACCTTGCCCACCCACCAGATTGTCGGTATGGGCGAAGCCTTCAAACTGGGTTTTGACAACCTTGCGCAGGAGTCTGCGCGTATTGAGGCACTGCGTGAGCGATTATGGCAAGGGGTGTCTGATATGGAAGAAGTCCATCTCAATGGCTCTGAAGATCAGCATGTACCTGGTATCGTCAATATTAGCTTTGCCTTTGTCGAGGGCGAATCATTGATTATGGCACTGCGTGATCTGGCGGTTTCCTCTGGCTCCGCCTGTACCTCGGCCAGTCTAGAGCCAAGCTATGTGTTGCGTGCTCTCGGTCTTAATGATGAGATGGCGCATAGTTCGATACGCTTTAGTATCGGTCGCTACACCACAGAACAGGATATCGATGATGCAATTGCCAAGGTGCGGCACGCGGTAGAGAAGTTGCGTGAATTGTCGCCGTTATGGGATATGTTTAAAGAGGGTATCGATCTCGATACCGTAGAGTGGGCTGCGCACTAAGGGCGGCCAACAGGGTTTTAGTTATTATTAATAGGAGTCATAACAATGGCTTACAGTGAAAAAGTAATTGATCATTATGAAAATCCGCGCAATGTCGGCAAACTTGACGATAGCGCAAAAAATGTTGGCACCGGTATGGTCGGAGCACCTGCCTGTGGTGATGTGATGCGCCTGCAGATTCAGGTTAATGATGAGGGCATTATCGAAGATGCCAAATTTAAGACCTATGGTTGTGGCTCAGCAATCGCATCCAGCTCATTGTTAACCGAGTGGGTTAAAGGTCAGCATATTGACGCTGCGGCTGATATTAAGAACACTGAGATCGCTGAAGAATTGGCTTTGCCACCGGTAAAAATTCACTGCTCAGTATTGGCTGAAGATGCCATCAAAGCGGCAGTGCGCGATGTTAGGGAAAAACAGGGTAACTAAGCGATGGCGATTACCATGACAGCGGCTGCCGAGCAGCATGTGGTTAAACACCTTGAGCACCGCGCCAAAGGCGTGGGCATTCGTCTTGGTGTGCGCACCACCGGCTGTTCTGGATTGTCCTATGTGCTGGAGTTTGTTGATCAAGCGGCACAGGAAGACGAGGTTTTCCAATGTGGTGATGTAAAGCTGATTATCGATCCCAAAAGCCTTCTCTACTTAGATGGTACTGAACTGGACTATGTTAAAGAGGGTTTAAATGAGGGGTTTGAATTTAAAAACCCCAATGTTAAAGATGAATGTGGCTGTGGAGAGAGCTTCCACGTTTAGATCTCGTCAACGGTGCACCCACTAAGGTTGATAGCCCATTGAAACTGTCCAGTAATTTCTTCGAGATCTTTTCTATTGCTGTGGGTTGGCAGATATCTATCCGTGATTTAGATACGAGGTATCGGCAACTACAATTGGCGTTTCACCCCGATCGCTATGCCAGTGCCGGTCAGACCGAACAGCGCCTGGCTGTGCAGACCGCCTCATTGATTAATCAAGCTTACGACACCTTAAAATCACCGCTAAAACGCGCGCAATACTTACTCGAACTAAATAATATTGACGCTGATCAAGATAGCCATATCACCAGTGATAGTGCGTTTTTAATGCGCCAAATGGCGCTTCGCGAGGCCCTTTCGGATATTCGTGAAGCGGCTGAACCCTTGCAATCATTGGAACAACTGCGCGCAGATGTCGAGCAGGGTTACGATGAAGAGCAGGAGCAATTTCACAGGCAGTATCAGGCCAATGCCTTGACTGATGCGTTTAATACCGTTGCTAAAATGCAATTTTCCGCTAAATTGCTCGACGAAATAGAGCAGCTTGAAGCCGAACTAGAGGACCTTTAACCAGTGGCATTACTGCAAATTTCAGAGCCAGGCCAGTCCCCGCAACCGCATCAGCGCAAGCATGCCGTGGGTATTGATCTGGGCACAACCAATTCGCTGGTGGCAACGGTGCGCAGTGGTATGGCCGAGGTATTAGATGATGAACAGGGCCGATCGCTACTGCCTTCGGTTGCTCATTATGATAAGCAGGGCTTAAGTTGTTTGGGCTATGAAGCCGCAGAACATAATATCAATGACCCGCTGAATACATTGTCTTCGGTAAAACGTCTTATGGGCCGCGGTCTAGCTGATGTAAAGACCTTTGGTAGTCAATTGCCCTATGAATTTGACGCCGATGATGGCGGTATGCCAAAAATTAAAACAGCATCGGGGTTGGTTAGTCCGATTCAGGTATCTGCCGAGATTCTGCGCAAACTCGCCGGTCGCGCTGAGATGGCCTTTGATAGCATGCTCGATGGTGCGGTGATAACGGTGCCCGCCTATTTTGATGAGGCTCAGCGTCAGGCCACCAAAGATGCGGCAACATTGGCCGGCATTAAGGTATTGCGATTACTCAATGAACCCACTGCCGCTGCCATTGCCTACGGTTTGGATCAAGACTCAGACGGTGCTGATGAACGTATTATTGCTATCTACGATTTAGGTGGTGGTACCTTTGATATCAGTATTTTACGCCTTTCCAAAGGTGTGTTTGAGGTATTGGCGACCGGGGGCGACTCGGCACTGGGCGGCGATGACTTTGATCATGCTATTGCCGAATGGTTGCGTCAGCAAATAGGCTTGGATGAAGCCCTTAGCCCAGCACAGCAACGCACATTGCTTGATACGGCCAAGTCAGCCAAAGAGGCATTGAGCACCTCAGCGCAGGCCGAGCTGGCGGTTTTCGATTGGCAGGGCAGTTTAACCCGCGACCAGATGCATAAGCTAATTGATGATCTGATCGATAAAACACTGCGCGCCTGTAAACGCGCCGTGCGCGATGCCGGATTAAAGCAGGCTGAGGTTGGTGATGTGGTGTTGGTGGGTGGTTCCACCAGAACCCCGAGAGTCAGTGAAAAAGTTGCCCAGCTATTTGGCGTTGAGCCTCTCTGTAGTTTCGATCCAGATCAGGTTGTCGCCATGGGCGCTGCGTTGCAGGCCGATATATTGGTGGGCAATAAATCGGGTGATGAACTGTTACTGTTGGATGTAATTCCGCTGTCTCTGGGAGTGGAAACCATGGGCGGTCTTATTGAAAAAATCATCCATCGCAATACCACAATCCCCGTCGCTAAAGCACAGGAATTTACCACATTTAAAGATGGTCAGACCGCCATGGCTATCCATATTCTGCAAGGTGAGAGGGAGTTGGCCAGCGACTGTCGTTCGCTGGCGCGGTTCGAATTGCGCGGTATACCGCCGATGGTTGCCGGTGCGGCAAAAATACGCGTCGCTTACCAAGTGGATGCCGATGGGCTACTGACGGTATCGGCGCGCGAGTTAACCAGCAATGTCGAATCGCGAATTGAGGTGAAGCCTTCCTATGGTCTAGGGGAAGCAGAAATAACCCAAATGTTACAGGATTCTTTTAGCCATGCCCGCGATGATATGCAGGTGCGGGCTCTGCGCGAGCAGCAAGTCGAAGCTGATCGCATGATTGAAGATTTACTCGCGGCGATCTACAAAGACGGCGACGCGCTGTTGGATGATGAAGAGCGACGCTGTTTAAAACTGGCAATTGAAGAATTACGCGAATTGCGCGAAACCACCACCGAACACCGCCTTTTGGCGCGGCAGATTGAATCTGTTGCCAAAGCCAGTGAGGAATTTGCCGCCCGACGGATGGATGCCAGCATTAAAGATGCATTGGCCGGCCAGAGTCTGGACGATATCGATAAAGGATAGAATGATGCCAAAGATAGTTTTTTTACCTCATCATGAAATTTGCCCCGAAGGTGCCGTGGTGGATGCTCAACAGGGTGAGAGCATCTGTGATGCCGCTCTGCGTAATGGCTTGGATATTGAGCATGCCTGTGAAAAGTCTTGCGCCTGTACCACCTGCCATGTGCATATTCGCGAGGGCTTTGAGGCATTGCCTGAGGCCGACGAGTTAGAGGAAGATTTTCTCGATAAGGCCTGGGGTGTCGACCCCGACTCGCGCCTGAGCTGTCAGGTTATTATGCAAGATGAAGATCTGGTGGTTGAGATCCCTAAATACACCATTAATATGGTATCCGAGCGGCACTAATGCCGAGCCTAAATATTCAGGATGCGACCGGAGTGAAGGACTGATGATTAAGTGGACTGATATTAACGATATTGCCATAGAGCTGGTCGACAACCACCCAGATGTCGACCCCCAATATGTTAATTTTGTTGATCTGAGGCAATGGGTACTGGAGATAGAGGGCTTTAGTGATGATCCCGAGCGCTGTGGTGAGAAGATTCTTGAAGCGATTCAAATGGCTTGGATCGAAGAACAGGATTAGTCTGACCGGTTGAGCCTCTCTAAGGCTAGCCTTACCGCCTGTAATCAAGCTAAAAAACCATTGTTACCGACCCATTGTGCGGGTAAAATCCGCGCCATCGCCCATTAGGGCATTTTTTTTAACCGCTGTTATTAACTTACATTTATTTAGACCCATTTTGGAGAAGTCTTTATGGCGACTGAACGCACCTTATCTATTATCAAACCCGATGCCGTAGCAAAAAATGTTGTCGGTCAAATCCTCAGCCGTTTTGAAGCTGCTGGTCTCAAGATTGTCGCCTGCAAAATGCAGCATCTGAGCCGAGAACAAGCCGAAGGCTTTTATGCCGAGCATAGCGAGCGTCCTTTCTTTAATGATCTGGTTGATTTTATGACCTCGGGTCCGGTCTCTGTGCAGGTGCTAGAAGGTGACAACGCGGTGATCGCCAACCGTGATCTGATGGGTGCTACCAATCCACAGGAAGCTGAAGCGGGTACTATTCGTGCAGACTTTGCGCAGTCGATCGACGCTAATGCGGTGCATGGCTCAGACTCAACCACCTCTGCGGCACGCGAAGTGGCCTACTTTTTTGCTGATAATGAGATCTGCCCTCGTTAAGTGGCTGATCTGTTCACTGAGAGCGCAGGACAATTATGTCCCAAGAAGTAGAAGTAATCTTTAGCGACGCCAAACCCCAGCAGGTAAAAACTAACTTGCTGGGGTTTTCTGCATCCAAGCTGGGAGACTTTTTTG
>CBFHVP010000073.1:0-9292 GCA_965659315.1 uncultured Porticoccaceae bacterium
ATGGTATAACCATCATCAGCTTGGCGTACATGGCAGAAATCACCGTATTCTCTGACTCTTGACCGTATTTCACCAAGAATCTGAGTTCTGCTTGAGGCTATTGATTGCTCACGTACCGGGTCGATTACCAGTTCGTTATCACTATTGGTTGTGGAAAGAAACGCCATCAATCTAGTCGTCCACAATAATGGGGGTTAATAACACCATCATTTCATGCTTTTTTGATCTCGAATGCTTGCGGCCAAACAGATCTATGCCAAATTGGCCAGATTTTTCTGAAGAGGCAAAATATTGCTGATAGCCTGAGATAAGCAATGTTTCACCGCTTTTCAGTCGAGCTCTGGTGTTTACTTTGGAGTCCTGTATCTTGGGTACTTGAATCAGACTCCTGCCCGCTTCAATTTTGCTCAATTTTTGCAGTTCTGCTACTGTCGTTGAAAGTTGCAGATAGACCTCTCTATTTGGCACATCTATCTTTGGTAGCAGATACATAGTAAAGCCATCGATGGCAACATCGGGTGTCAGCTCAGTTTCAACTATATCGTCGCTTATCGTTGTACTAGAGCTGGCAAGATACGTGGTGTTAAGATTGATACGTATCTCAGCAACTTCATTATTTAATGTGACTGCTCTGGGCGAGGTGACAACACTCACATCTCCCTGCAGTTCCAGCGCCTCAATCAACACGTCAGAACCGGTAAAGTATGATCTGCTTCCGTCAGGAATAATGACCGAGAATTTTGTCGGGATACCACTTGTAGTTTCAACATCATCAGATTCATTTAAGCCATGACTGAAATCCAATGTAGTGTCGGTATTAGTCTTCACTAGGTTCCAGTCAATGCCGTCTGCTCTATCTTCTTCCAGCGTGACAGAGAGGATTTGCACATCTAACACAACTTGAGCACTTAAACGCTGATTAAACTCATCGATTACCGATGCAATTGATCTAACATTTTCTGGAAAGTCTTTTACCGTAATACTGGTGTTGGCCTCGGATACAAAGAACGTGCCTTCTTCGGAGACCAGACTGGTGAGTATTTCCTTTAAATCCTGCCAAACAGACAGGGTGCCCTTGTTATTAGAAAATTCTTTAGTGATTGCACCGCCTGAGCCCCCTGCACCCTGCTGACCTGAAGAACCACCCCCTGATGAACTACCGACTAAATGATTTCTGCTACCTGATATGGCCATAATATCGAAGGAAGCCGTCATCATTCTGTGCCAAGAAATATGGTTATCATTTATTTTATAGGCATAGCCAGATGCCAGAGCCAGATTATCCAGCCATGATCTTATGGTGCCATCATGATAAACCGATATTCTTACGCTCTGATCAACATCGTGATCAAAGCCCATTGACACTGGTAGCCCCTCGAAAAGGGTTCTTACGGCAATACCAAATTCCATACCGGAAATAACCGGGTTGCGTAACTCAGAAAACCAATCGGGATCTCCCGCCAAAGCAATGGGACTAAGATTGGCGGGAGGATGCTCAAGATAAATAACATTAGCGGGTTTTGTGTAGTACTGCTGCTTAGCCTGTTCAATCTTGTTGTTGGTTTTATCCTGAAAAGCAGTCACCAGTTGATGGATGGGATGATTGCTACAGCTTTGCATAATCAGCGCTAAGACAATGATCAGACTAAGTCTGTATAACATAACCAAACCCCTATTCACGTTGCGCTTTGGGTTTGTTAACAAACAGAACGGTCTCATTTACTTTGATCATTTGGGCTTGCAGCGGATAGGGGTCTAATAAAATATCCAAACCCTGTTCAAGATTGGCAATGTCAATCTTGTACTCAGCATCGATATAAAAATTAGCCGCATCCCAACGATAGAGTTTCCAGCCAAACATATGTAACAGATTTTCGGCATTCTCTCTTACTGTGCCCGGTACAATTGTTAATGTTTTAACCGGCCCCTCAACTATTAACGTTTTTACCGGTCCGTCAACTTGGCTATCGTCAGATGAACTTCCTGGAAACCCTATGGCATTTACATCCAACGCCATTGCGAGCAAAATAAAAAACAGATACTTCATTAGTGCGCCCCTTCTGACAGAAATTGTTCCTTGTCAAAGAATTCTGGACAGACTAGCTACAACTATTGAAACATCAGAAGCAACTAATTCATCAACGTCTTTTCAGCGTAGACCAGTTTTTTTCCGTTTGCCAACAGAACCAATTAGCTTGGGTTACAGGGGTATTTGCTCTGCACAATAGACGCAAATAGGGACGCAAATAGAGGTCAGAAAAGAGCGACGCCTTTTATTTGCAAAGTGACTTGGTGTAGATCGACAACAGGCGCAACCTGCGGTTAAGCCAAAAAGCCCATCAAACAATATCGGGGAAAAGTCATTGCTTACCGCTACCTGAGGATAGCGGTATTGGCACAAAAAAGGTTGTGATTTAAGATTGGCGAGCCTGAAGAAAGATCAGGCTGTAACCGGCGCAAAGGATTTTACTTGCTCTGGAGTTAGCTGGTAATCCCTTTAATCTCTAGGAAATCATCAAAGCCATACTCACCCCATTCACGACCATTACCTGACTGCTTATAGCCGCCAAAGGGCGCTGTGTATCCCTGCGATGCACTATTTAAACTTACCATACCAGCGCGTAACTGACCTGCCACTCGTTTGGCGCGCCCATCATCAGTGGTGCTGAAATAGGCAGCCAGACCATAGGGGGTATCATTGGCAATTTCGATCGCTTGCTCTTCGGTATCGAAGGGAATCATAGTCAGTACCGGCCCGAATATTTCCTCTTGGGCAATAGTCATTTGATTATTTACACCGGCAAAAATGGTTGGCTTAACAAAGTAGCCGGTATCCAGACCATCGGGTTTTCCTGTACCACCTATTACCAGTTCTGCACCCTCTTCAATGCCTTTTTCAATAAGGCTCTGCACCTTTTCAAATTGCACGCGGCTCGATAGCGGTCCAATATGTCCGCCCTCTTTCATTGGGTCATCAACTGCAACTTGCGCCGCTGCCTGTTTGGCAATCTCCACCGCCTGTTGGTAGACCGACGACTGCACCAGCATACGCGAAGGCGCATTACAGGACTGCCCGGTGTTACCCATCATACTGGTGACGCCGGCACTGACTGCTTTATCTAAATCCGCATCGGCAAAAATAATATTTGGTGACTTGCCGCCCAGTTCTTGGGCCACGCGTTTAACCGTCTCTGAGGCGGCTTTGGCGACCAAAATGCCTGCTCTGGTAGAGCCGGTAAATGACACCATATCGATATCGGCATGGCTGGCAATCACCGCGCCAACATCGGGACCATCGCCATTAACCATATTGTATACACCGGCGGGGAAGCCTGCCTGATCCATCATTTCGCTAAACAGGTAACCAGAGATAGGCGCGATTTCGCTGGGCTTAAGCACCATGGTGCACCCGGTAGCCAGCGCCGGTGCGACTTTGCAGCTAATCTGGTTTATCGGCCAGTTCCATGGTGTGATAAAACCACAGACACCAATAGGCTCTTTGACAATACGGGTATTGCCAACCTGACGCTCAAATTCAAATTGCTTGAGTGCATCAATCGCGGCACTAATATGACCTCGGCCGGTATCCGCCTGTGCTGCCGATGCAAAGGAAATTGGCGCGCCCATTTCCATACTGATGGCAACGGCCATTTCCTCGTAGCGATCCATATAAATTTTAAGCAAATTCTCCATCAGCGCGATGCGCTCATCAACGCTGACCTGTGAGTAACTAGGGAATGCCGCTTTAGCCGCCGCAATCGCCGCATATACATCAGCTGCGGCACCCAAGCTAATGGTGGCAATAGATTCTTCAGTGGCAGGGTTTTCGACCGCCAGATCATTGCTTACCAATGGGTCGACCCACTGCCCGTTGATATAAAATTTGCGTAAATCTTTCATTGCTGGCCCCTGTGAATTTTTTCGCTAGGATACGTTGATTCACGCTGTGTCGCTATACCCTTTTATGGTGACTTATTATGCTTATCAAGTGGCTATACCACGGGCTGCGACAAAGGCTAAAACAGGGCTATAACAGGACTATAAGAGCGCCTCTAATGACTCTAACGTCTGCGGCCCTATCAATCGGTGTAACAGCTGCCCATCCGGCCCAATTATTAGTGTTTCCGGCAGTACCTGTACTGGCTCGAGACCCCATAGAGTGCGCGGATCTTGCAGCAGGCTGGGAAACTCGATACCTAATTTGGCAATTTCGTCACGCAGTTGTTGCCCCTGAGAGCCATCGAAGTTAACCGCTAACACCGCAATATTATCGCCCTGCTCGGCTAACAGCTGATTAAATTCTGGAATCTCTTTGCGGCAAGGAGCACACCAGATGGCCCAGTAGTTAATTAGCACCAATTTGTGTGGCGACTGTAAATCAATACTGCCACCCTCTAACAGCTCGAACTGCGATGCGGTTTTGGCAGAACAACCCAGCAGTATCAGGCTGATTATTAGGATTTTTTTCATCGTTTGATACTCTCCGGCTGAGTTAAGGTAAAAAGTACCTCTAGGCTTAGATCAAAGTTTTTGTATTTAGCATCTCACGTCTTACTGGGCAGGCTGAAGTATTACTGAAACCTGCTTCACCCCGAACAACGATAGACGCCGTATATACTGCATAGGGCCAGACCACAGATCAATACCATATGGTCCTCAGCACTTTTTTAAGCGCTTTCTCAAGCATTATAGATAGAGTCAAAAGCGCTCCAACGACTGAAAGTGGTCAGTTATGGTGACCACAGATTGGCCGCTCTTTTGGTTTCATTCAATTTGGCCTTACAATAGTACTCTAGATTTTGCCAATCAAAACCTTGGTGTAAAAGGATAGTTCATGACCACAATCTACCATAATCCACGCTGTTCCAAGTCCAGACAAACCTTGGAGCTATTGCGTAATAAAGGTGTTGAGCCAGAGATCATTCTCTACTTGGAGACCCCAATTGATAGAGCAACGCTTATCAATCTTCTCGATAAACTAAAGCTCAATGCAGGGCAACTGGTACGACGATCCGAACAGGACTTTAAGGACCGCAACCTCGGTCGCGATGGGGTTGAGGACGAACAGCTTATAGCCGCCATGCTTGAGTGCCCGAAACTGATAGAGCGGCCAATAGTTGTGGTGGGCGATAGTGCCAGACTGGGTCGGCCACCGGAAAATGTACTGGAGATTATCGATGTCTAACCCCTATATTCTTGTGCTTTACTACAGCCGTCATGGCCATGTGAAAATGCTCGCCGAGCAAATTGCGTTGGGTGTTGAAAGTGCTGGATTAGAAGCGCGATTGCGCACTGTACCGCCAGTATCGACGGTCTGTGAGGCAACAGAACAGGATATCCCCGCGGAGGGCGATATCTACTGTAGCGAAGATGATCTGGCTCAGTGCTCTGGCTTACTGCTGGGCAGTCCAACCCGATTTGGCAATATGGCCGCACCGCTAAAATATTTTATCGATGGTACTGCGGGGCTATGGATGAATGGCTCACTGGTGGATAAACCGGCGGGTGTTTTCACTTCTACCTCTAGCCTGCATGGCGGACAGGAGTCGACATTACTCAGTATGATGTTGCCGCTACTGCACCAAGGCATGGTATGTGCTGGCGTTCCCTATGCCGAGCCGGCGCTAAGTAACAGTACAACCGGTGGCACGCCATACGGCGCCAGCCATGTGGAGGCGCAATCGCTCAGTGAAGACGAGATAAAAATTTGTCGCGCCCAGGGCAAGCGAATCGCGCAACTATCAACTAAACTGAATAACTAAGGCGATTTATCGTGACCACAGAGTTAAAACTTGTGCTGAGCAAATCAGCGACTCAGATTAGCTATTGGGGATTAATGCTAGTCACGGCTGTTCATCTCTACTTGCAGTCAGCACCACCGATAATCTACTCCATAAGCCTACTGCCGCTAATGATTTTTATCCCCGGCATGTTGGCTGACCAGTTGCGTACATTGATCTGGCTGGGGTTTGTGGTGTTGCTGTATTTTTATAATGGTGTACAAAATATGGCGGTACCTGAACCCAAACTACTGGATATCGTCGAGCTGACGCTGAGTGTGACGCTGTTTAGTGCAGCAATGCTCTACGCGCGTATTCGGCAGGTTAATAATGTGTAATTTACTATCGAAAGGGATTATCTATGGTTGCTAAAGAGGCTAACAAAAAACAGGGTATGTTGCGCCGGCTATTTGGTTTTATTGGTACTGTTGTCAATGGTATTCGCACGCTGATTGGGGTGGTCTTTATTGGCTTTTTATTGCTAATGTTGACCGGTTTATTCGCTGATGATATTCAGCCTATGCCCGATAGCGGAGCACTATATCTGGCTCCCAGTGGTGTATTAGTTGACCAAAAAACCACTATCGATCCACTTGGCGAGATACTCTCTGAGACTAGCCAGCAGGACAGTGAAACCTTGGTTAGGGATATTGTCGAAGCCGTCAATGCAGCTGCTAACGATCGTCGTATTACCCATCTGGTGCTAGACACCGATTACATGGCTGGTGCAAGTCTTAGCAAACTTGAAGAGATTAGTGTCGCCCTGTTGCAGTTTAAGAAAAGCGGCAAACCTATTATCGCAGTGGCAGATAATCTATCTCAGTCTCAGTACTACCTTGCCGCACATGCCGATGAGATTCTGCTTAATCCGTTAGGTAGTGTGATGATTACCGGCTTTGGCTCTAATCGCAGTTTCTTTAAGGACGCCCTAGATAAGCTGAAGATTAATATTCATATTTTTCGTGTCGGTAAATTTAAAAGTGCCGTTGAGCCTTATATGGGTAACAGTATGTCGCCGGAGTCAAGGCAGGAAACCACCACACTGCTCACTGAGCTGTGGCAATTCTATGGTAGCCAAGTGGAACAATTGCGAGGACTGCCCGCAGGGACCATCCACAGTTATGCCGATAATCTCCACAGCAATTTAAAGGCGACTTTCGGTAATGCCTCAGCACTTGCCAAAGAGCAGGATCTTATCGACCAGATTGCCACCAGATCCGAGATGCGCAGCTATCTCAATGAAATGATCGCAAGTACTGATGGTTACTTTAATCATATTGGCCTCAAGGGATATCTCAATCATGTGCGCTTGGGTAAATTTACCTCAGCCGAAGCGCAGCGACAAAAAATTGCTCTGATTGTGGCGGCGGGTAATATTGTCGACGGAGAGCAGCCAGAGGGCTCTGTGGGCGGCGACACCTTGGCGGGAATATTTGCCGATGTGCGCGATAACGATGATATTAAGGCGGTTGTATTGCGCATTGATTCGCCCGGAGGCAGCGCCTTTGCCTCGGATGTTATCCGTGATGCCATGGCGGCGACCCGCGAACAAGGTATTCCTATCGTCGTATCAATGGGCAGCTATGCGGCATCTGGTGGTTACTGGATTGCCACCGAGGCCGATCGGGTTTTGGCTATGCCAACAACGATTACCGGCTCCATTGGTGTATATGGTGTTATCCCCACCATGGAGGACTCCCTTGCCGCTTTAGGAGTTTATTCTGATACGGTGAATACCACCGCCAACGCGTCGCTGTTACAACTCAACCGACCCATGACTGAGCAGGCGAAGATTATCTTCCAATCCGGTGTCGACAATGTTTACTCTCGATTTATTACTTTGGTCGCCAATGCGCGCAAATCAACCCCCAAAGCGGTACATGAAATTGCTCAGGGACAAGTGTGGACAGGTCAAAAAGCACTGCAACTCGGCTTGGTCGATAAGTTAGGTGATCTTGACGATGCTATTGTCGAGGCCGCGGAGTTGGCGGATCTCAGCGAATACTCAGTGATCTATCAGCGCAAGCCATTGACCGTTTATGAGCAATTTTTAGCGGAGATCAACGGCAATATTCGAGCGTCTCTTGCCGGTCTCGGCGTCAATATTGATCAGGCCAGTTGGCTGCCAGATAGTTTACGACAGCAGGCCGTCAGTCTGCTCAAACCCTTTGCCCTGTTGGACCAACTAACGGATCCCAGAGGCCTGTATCTTTACTGCGACGACTGCCCATCGCAGTAGGCGGTGGTTTGAGTAACTAGAGTTTTAGCACCGCTTTGACAAACGGTGTAGTGAGGCGCCTCTGCTCCTGCATAGAGGCGCCATCGAGAATCTCCAGCGCTTCCATTAGTTGACGACTATCACGCGGCAAACGGTTAAGCATAAACAGTGCCGCCTCATCTGATAAATAGAGCCCGCGGCGATTGGCGCGATGTTGTAACAGTCTTCTGCGATCGGCATCTTTATAGCTCTGCATCTGCAGTGATACACCAGACTTTAAGCGTGACAGCAGATCTGGCAGGGTTACCTGCAAATCATTGGGCATAGTATGAGATGCAATAACCAAGCGGGTGCCGGTATCACGACATTGATTGAATAAATTAAATAGCGGCACTTGCCAAGCCGAGCGATGCGCCACCGTCTGCACATCATCTAGGCATAACAGGCTAGCGGAGGACAAACCCTCTAAAACCTGTTGTGGCGGGTGATCTTGCACCTCGCCTAGAGGTAAATACAAAGCCCCGGCATTGCGCCCTAATGCCGTTTGCTGGCAGGCCGCCTGTAAAAGGTGAGATAACCCACTGCCTTCAGCGCCGGCAAGGAAAGCATATTTCTGCCCCTCATCCTGCAGTACAAAAGTCGCTAGGTGCTGAGGTGTACCCCTAGGGGCATAGAAGTTATCGAAAGTAGCTTGGTCGTCGAGCTTTACCGCAAGGCTTAGTTGTCGGGGTTGGTTCACTTGTTGATTCACTTATTAATCCAGTTGTACTCAAATCCTACACCCAGCATTTGCTCTGGGGTATCGATAGCCTCAACGCGGCCGCTGCGCAGCAACGCCGAGTTAAGTAAGTCTGCCCCAGCTTCGGCATCAACGGCCAAGGTTAACTGGTCCCCTTTCACCGCGAATAACTGCAATGAGTCAACCACCTCAAGTTTTTTAAATTGCGCTAGCACAGCTTGATAGTCAGCGAAGCTGGTCACGCCATTGATACGTAGCAAAAATTCACTGGTGTTGAGCTGTGGTATATAGGTGTAAAACCTCGATAAGCTATCCACCAAACTAGCCACTGCCGCGGGCATAAATTCCTCTCCCGCTTCAGCGCGGAAATCGTTCAACTGGCGTCGCCCAGCGCTCTGATACAACCAGGCCCCGCGCACTTCTCCAGAGGACGTAGTGTAGTAGCGCAAGGCTATCCAGCCATCTGTGTTGTAGCGCTGCGATGCGGGACTGATAAGATCGGCGCGCAATGACCAGGCCTCATTAACTGACAGCGCTAGCTGATCTTGGAGATCA
>CBFHVP010000074.1:0-9212 GCA_965659315.1 uncultured Porticoccaceae bacterium
CCCGAGGGCGTATTGCTGCGCAGCCAGAAATTGCATAACGAAGTACTGCCGGAATCGGTGCTTGCAGTAGCCAGAGCAGGTGCTGGGACCAACAACATTCCCACCGACAGTTATACAGAGCAAGGCATAGTTGTGTTTAACACCCCTGGTGCTAATGCCAATGCGGTAAAAGAGCTAATCGTTGCCGGTTTGCTGTTGGGGTCTCGTGATATTTATGGTGGCATGAATTATGTGCAAGAGCTTGGCCATATGGACGACTCTGGAGAGATGGGTAAGCTACTCGAGAAAGAAAAGAAACGTTTTGCTGGTTCAGAAATCACTGGAAAAACGCTAGGCGTAGTAGGCTTAGGTGCCATCGGTTCAATTATTGCCAACCTAGCGCTTGATTTAGGGATGAATGTGATTGGCTATGATCCTGCTATTTCTGTTGAGGCGGCATGGCAACTCTCTAGCCGAGTTGAGCGTATGGATAGTTTGGAGGCTCTTTTAGGGCGCGCAGACTTTATTACTCTGCATGTCCCAGCGATCCCTGCAACCAAGAACCTTATCAATAAAGACACATTAGCACTGATGAAAAGTAGTGCCAAAATACTCAACTTTGCGCGGGAAGAAATTGTCAGCACTGATGATATGGTCGCGGCGTTAGACAAGGGCACCATTGCGGGTTACATCAGTGACTTTCCCGCGCCAGCACTATTGGGTCGCAGTGATGTGCTGCTTATGCCGCATATTGGCGCCAGCACCGAAGAGGCTGAAGAGAATTGCGCAGTGATGGCCGCCGACCAACTTATGGACTATCTAGAAAACGGCAATATCCGCAACTCGGTGAACTACCCCCCGACAAAAATGGCTCGTAATGGTGGTGCACGTATTACCTTTACCAATAGTAATGTACCTAAAGTATTGGGTAGCGTGCTCTCCATATTGGCAGATGCTGAACTCAATGTCGTCGATATGGTAAATAAAAGCCGAGGCGAAATCGCTTACAATATTATTGATGTTGAGGGTGATCTTAGCCCGAGCATAGAGGCGGCCGTTGCAGCTGTTGAAGGCGTAGTGCGTGTACGCGTTATTTGAGCTGAGGTAGCGGAGCGCCGTCGCAATGCTTGTGATGCTAGCTAAATAATTTTGCTCTAACGGTATTGCGATAGTCCTTCGGTGAGTTGCCTGACCACTGCTTAAATTTCGAGGAGAACCAACTACACTCAGGGTGGCCACTGTAATTGGCGATCTCTAGAATCGACAGATCAGTATTTTTTAAAAGATCACAGGCGAAAGCCATTCTTACTTCAGTTAAATAGTCACTGGGTTTACTCCCTACAGCCCGCGTAAAACGGCGGTGGAATGTCCGCTGTGTCATACCGAACTGACGGGCAATATCCGCGATTAGCAATGGCTTGCTCAGATTATCTTGGATCCATATTTGTGCTTGAGCAATGGATTCATCTGCATGCTTAGATTGTTGCTCAGTCCCCATGCCGATGGGTTCGGAGATATTGCGAATCTCATGGAAAAAATTTCGCTGAGCCTGTCTGGCAATCACCTGACCAAAGATTCGTTCTACCTGATACACAATTAACTCTGCCATAGCATTAACACTGGCGGCACAATAAATATTGCCCGCTTTAGTGGTGAAATGTTGCCGCTCAAGTTGCACTCGAGGGTAAGCTTTTTGTAGTTGGTCAAAATAGTGCCAGTGGGTCGTGGCGGGCTTATCATCGAGTAATCCAGCCTCAGCGAGAAAACAGACGCCAGTGCCGACTGCAGTCATATTAATATTATTTTTATGCTGTTCTTGAAGCCAAGGAATATAGTCATGATATTTGTTCACGGCAGGCCGCGGATTGCGCCACAGGGCGGGGATATGAATTAAATCGCTTGGACGCTCTTCACCCAATCGATGGGTTGGTTGTAACTCAAAGCCTGCAGAGGTTTGCACCGGTAAGCCGTCGGGGGTGATACGTTGGATAATCACATCGCTTACCGCATGTTGCACAGTGCGCCCCATAGCCTCAGCGAATTTAAATATCTCCGCGGCCAATGTGCTGCCAGAGACCAGCATATTGTCACAAAGCAAAAGAGTAAGGTGAAAGGCCATAATGTGAAAATATAGCATATTATGGCCATAAAACTAAAAGAAATGGCTGTATTATTAAATACATCGTTGAGTATCAGGCCTAAACTAACTACTTAAATCGGATATTTTCTAGGACATCCCATGAACCATTCTCTTCCTGTTATCGTCGGTTTCGGTGGTTACAATGCGGCCGGTCGCAGTTCTTCTCATCAAGGATTTCGCCGTATGGTACTGGAGTCGCTGCCAGCGGCGGAGCAAAGCAAAACCATCGTTGGCTTAGCTTGTTTAATGGGCTGTCTCAAAAAGCAAGATGATCGTTATGTTGACGCCCAAGGTGATAGCTTAACGATGGCGGAAGCCGATGCTCGATACAGGGCGGCAGTTGTCGATGGAACACTGGTGCGCAAGATAGAAAATTTTGATCCTGCAGCGGTACCTGGCAATAAAAAAATTACCTTTGCTCATGAGGAAGGCGAAAAAATTGTCTTCAGCATGATCAAGCGAGATTTGCCACGCAATCTGCCTGACGATTGGCAACTCCGTGATTTAGATGATGGCACAGTAGAGGTTACCGCCTCAGCGGTAAGTGATTACTTGATTGAGTCTTATTATGAGCTAGTGTCCAAAGCAGGAGGGCAACTGCCCCGAGGTTTTGATCCAGCAGATCATTACAACAGCCGCTTCCACCCCAAAAGTTTGCAGATGGCGCTACTGGGTAGTAGCGATGCAGTCCACTCTATGGGTATCGATTGGCAGACTGTTGCCGCGCATGTCAAACCAGATCAAGTCGGAGTTTACTCTTCAAGTGCCTTAGGCCAAATGACGGAAGAGGGATTTGGCGGTCTGTTGCAAGGGCGCCAAAAAGGTATTCGCACCACCGCCAAGCAAATGCCTCTGGGTCTCAATACCATGCCGGCAGACTTTATCAATGCTTATGTGTTAGGCAGTGTTGGTCACACGGAAGCTATCACGGGGGCTTGTGCGACATTCCTTTATGTGCTGCAAGCCGCTGTGCGTGATATACGTAGCGGCCATCGTCGTGTGGCGATTGTCGGTAATGCTGAAGCCGCGCTGGTCCCCGAAATCTCAGAAGGGTTCGCTAATATGAGCGCTCTGGCCAGTGATGAAAACTTATGCAAGCTCGATGGCACAGATCAGCCAGACTGGCGTCGCGCTAGTCGCCCCTTTGGCCACAACTGTGGTTTTATATTATCTGAGGCAACACAATACCTCGTGCTGATGGATGATGCGCTGGCAGTTGAATTGGGTGCGGACATTCATGGTGCCGTACCTGAGGTGTTTATCAATGCCGATGGGGTAAAAAAATCTATCTCAGCGCCCGGTGTGGGAAACTATATTTCATTTGCTAAGGCGGTGGCCGCGGCGATCAGCATTGTCGGTAAAGAAACAGTGCAACAGCACAGTTTTATTCATGCTCATGGGTCTAGTACGCCAGCTAACCGCACCACAGAGTCTGAGTTAATTGACCGCGTTGCCGAAGCGTTTGATATCACTGATTGGCCGGTAACGGCAGCCAAAGCCTTTGTTGGCCATTCGCTGTCCACCGCCAGTGGCGATCAACTGGTATCCGCTTTGGGCACATTTAAATACGATGTTATCCCCGGCATCAAGACAATAACTGAGATTGCCGCGGATGTTCATCAGCTGCGGGCGCGATTTATTCTGGATGATATGGATATCAGCAATCGCAAAATGCAGGTGGCATTTATCAACTCCAAAGGCTTTGGTGGCAATAATGCCACGGCTGTGGTGTTGTCGCCTGATCAGGTAGAGTCAATGTTGGCTGTTCGTCATGCCGGTGATTATGCTGATTATACAACCCGACGTGAACAGGCCAGAGCCAACGCAGCCGCCTACGCCGACCGAGCAGATGGTGCAGAGTTGGATGTTATTTATCGCTTTGGGGAATCATTAATCAATGAGTCTGAGGTCAGTCTGACAGAGCAAGGTATAAAAATTCCAGGATTTGCCCAACCCGTTGAATTTAATTTACAGAACCCTTTTGCAGATATGCAAGAAACCTCTTTAGCCGACCAAGAATAATGCTATCGATTTTGCGCGCCTGATTTATCCATTGCTCCGCATGAGCCCTGGCTCCTGGAGCTGCTTGATCGATACTGGCTAACGTGCCGCCATGCACAGCAATAACTTGATACTTTTTTTTGTTTCTAATGTCTCCGTGAGCGGCAGCTAACAGAGGGCCACCCGAGGCGCCGGCAGTGCTGTCACAGTCATGTAAAAGTAGCCCGACATGGTTAAATTTTTGCGATTGATATTGTCGGCATGAACCACTTAAGTCGATATTCTCAGTACTATCGTTATAGCCCAATAGCAGCAGCTCATCGGTAGTGGCTGAGGAGCTCAGTTTAAATCCTGTGTCATAAACCCGGTGTTGCAACGCCACAAAGACAATATCTGTTTCTGACTGACGCAACTTATCGCCATCCACAGGTTGATAACTGTGGGTGGAAATCTTACCAAAGGATATCGCCTTTAAGCGTTTATTTTGCGGCCTATAACGACAGTCGACAAAGGGCTTTCCAGAGTTGGCATCAAATAGCACATGAGCGGCAGTAACAATAATTGTTGGTGCATGCTTGAATGACATCGCGTCGATTTGTATTTGAGCTGCTGTACCGCGCAAAGCGCCATCGCAAAATACAGTCCCCACGCCGCCGAGCAAATGCTTTGGTGCTGCGGTGCGGTCGTCTTCGGGACCATTGATTTGATTGCCGTCACCAAAGATTGCCCCATAGCTCATCTGACTCGCAAGCAGAAACCCTGAGCAGAGAAATCTAATTAATACGCTTGCAGCTGTCATTGTAAGATTGGGGTATAAGCTATGGGCTTAACCCATATCTCCCCAAACGGATTGAATAATACTTATCGCAGCGAGTGGCGCTGTTTCCGTGCGCAGTACCCTTGGACCCAACGCCATGGTCTGAAAGCCATTGGCCAGCGCCCGATCAATCTCTGCATTATCTAATCCTCCTTCAGGGCCGACTAAAAGCTCAATACAATGGTTGCTATTGACCATATCGGCAAGACGTTGCTCAGTACGATGGTGTAGTACTAGCTTCAGTCCTGCCTGACAGGATGGCAACCAGCTTTCAAGGCCGATAGCGGGATTAATGGTTGGCACAGTATTGCGTTGGCATTGTTCGCAGGCACTAATTGCTACCTGCTGCCAATGTTTGAGTCGTTTCTTGAGTCTCTCTCCCGAGAGTTTAACCTCACAGCGGGTGCTAAAGATTGGTGTAATTTGACTGATGCCTAACTCGGTAGCTTTTTGTATCACCCAGTCCATACGTTCGCCGCGGGAAATACCAACGCCAAGGTGCAATTGCAGTGCAGATTCTCGCTCGCAGTCGGAAAACGCGGTGACCATAACAGAGGCTTTATTTTTTTTTGCTGTTACCAACTCAGCACTAAATTCGCCGCCCAAACCATTAAATAAAATCAGTTGCTGACCTGCGGTCATGCGCAGTACCGCGGTGACATGTCGAGCAGCGTTTTCATCAAGATCGATACAGATACCGACCGCTAGCTGCTCAGGGGTATAGATTCGCGGTATACGCATGGTTCGCTCTCATTTAAACCGCCTTGATAGGAAGGCCCAGATTGCGACATAAGGTATCAGAAATTTGCCATTGATTCATAGTATAAAAATGCAGTCCGGGCGCGCCACCGGCCAGAAGATCCTCACAGAGTTTAGTCACCACCTCAATGCCATAATCAATAAGATCTTGTGGATTGTCACTGCGTTCTTTGAGTTGCCAGCGCAACCAACGAGGGATATCAGCGCCGCAGTTATCGGAAAAGCGCACCAGATTATGATAGTTAGTCAATGGCATAATGCCGGGCAGTATAGGCTGATCAATACCTACTTTGGTGCACTCGTCAATGTATCTAAAGTAGGCCTCTGGATTGTAAAAATATTGCGTGATAGCACCATTCGCACCCGCCTTAAATTTTTCACCAAGCCAGTATATGTCTTTGCTGTAGCTTTCTGCTTCCGGATGGATCTCTGGGTAGGCGGCCACATAGATTTCAAAGTGATCGCTAGTATGCTCGCGGATTATCGAGACTAATTCATTGGCATGGATCAATTGTTTAGTCCCGCCTACACCTGAGGGTAAGTCACCGCGCAGGGCAACGAGTTTAGTAATACCAGCATCTTTATAGGATTGCACTAGGTCAATAATCTCGCTCTGCTTATCGCCACCGACGGAGAGATGAGGTGCTGATATGTAGCCATTGGCTTTAATATTAAGCACGATATCTTTTGTGGTATCCCTAGTTGAGCCGCCGGCACCATAGGTCACGGAATAGAATTCAGGGCTAAATTTGTCAAGCTCTCTACAGGTGGTGTTAAGCTTGGCGATGCCTTCTTCAGTTTTTGCAGCAAAGAATTCAAAGCTTATATGGGGGTTGTTCGTCATGAAACTAGCTTCCTGGTCACGTATGGAATCTGGATCCAACCTTTAAGTTAAAAGTGCTGGATCCAGACTTATAGCAATTAATACTTGTAGCTATCGCCTTTAAACGGGCCTTCCACAGGTACATTAATATAGTCTGCTTGGGCCTGAGTAAGCTTGGTGATTACGCCACCAAATCCGCCAACCATATGACGTGCGACTTCTTCATCAAGGTGCTTGGGCAGTACTTCAACTCGCAGCATCTCAGCCTTAGCGTCTTTATCCTGTGCGGCGAATTTTTGTCCGTAGAGTTCGATTTGTGCCAGAACTTGGTTAGCAAAAGAGCCATCCATGATACGGCTGGGGTGACCTGTCGCATTGCCCAGATTTACCAAACGCCCCTCGGCTAAAAGCAGTAGATGGTCGTTCTCGGCGCGGTTGCGATAAACCTTGTGTACCTGCGGTTTTACTTCTTCCCACTCCCAAGACCCACGCATATAGGCAGTATCAATTTCATTGTCAAAGTGACCGATATTGCAAACCACACAGCCGCTTTTTAGCGCAGACAATATGTCTGAGTCACAGACGTTAAAGTTGCCAGTGGTAGTTACTAACATATCGGTATTTGCCAGCAGCGCTGTGTTAACGCCTTTGGCCGCGTCGCCGTCGTTATAAGTTGAAACCACTTCAAAGCCATCCAAGCAGGCTTGCATTGCGCAGATAGGGTCACATTCGGTGACCTTAACAATCATGCCCTCCTGACGTAGCGACTGTGCCGACCCTTTGCCGACATCACCGTAGCCAACAACAACGGCTTTCTTGCCTGACAATAAGTGATCGGTAGCGCGCTTTACCGCATCGTTTAAACTGTGCCGACAACCGTATTTATTGTCACACTTAGACTTGGTCACTGAGTCGTTAACATTGATGGCCGGCACTTTAAGCTCGCCCGTTTCCAGCATCTCGTACAGGCGATGTACGCCCGTTGTAGTCTCTTCAGTGATACCATGAACAGCGTCCAAAACCTGCGGATATTTTTGATGCAGTAGGGCGGTTAAATCACCACCATCATCAAGAACCATATTGGCATTCCAGGGCACGCCATCTTTCAATACCTGCTGCTCGAGGCACCACTCATACTCCTCTTCTGTCTCTCCTTTCCAGGCAAACACCGGAGTACCATTAGCCGCGATTGCCGCAGCAGCGTGGTCCTGAGTTGAGAAAATATTGCATGAGGTCCAGCGCACCTCAGCGCCAAGTGCTTCCAGAGTTTCAATTAATACCGCAGTCTGAATGGTCATATGGATACAGCCAAGGATTCTTGCGTCCGCGAGAGGTTGCTCTGTGCGGTATTTGTCGCGCAGCGCCATCAGTGCGGGCATTTCTGTCTCAGCGATGGCAATTTCTTTTTTGCCCCAATCGGCAAGGCTAATATCGGCAACCTTGTAGTCGCTAAATGCTTTATCACTATTTATAGATTGTGCTGTTACTGTCATTTTTATTTGCCTTTAAAAATAATTAAATTTGATTACAACGCTTTCTTGAGTGCTTCAACTTTGTCGGTTTTTTCCCATGTAAAGTTTGCCTCTTCTCGACCAAAGTGTCCGTAGGAAGCGGTGGGCTGATAGATGGGTCGGCGTAGATCTAACATTTCAATAAATCCTCGAGGGCGTAGATCAAAGTTGTCGCGAACCAGAGCTGTAATTTCCTCATCCGAGAGCTTGCCTGTGCCATAGGTTTCGATACTAATGGATGTTGGTTCGGAGACACCAATCGCATAGGACACCTGAATCTCGCAGCGATCCGCCAAACCAGCTGCAACAATATTTTTGGCTACATAGCGGCCAGCATATGCTGCAGACCGGTCTACCTTAGTAGGATCTTTCCCGGAGAAAGCGCCACCACCGTGATGGGCCATGCCGCCGTAGGTGTCAACAATAATTTTGCGCCCAGTTAGGCCACAGTCCCCCATCGGACCGCCAATAATAAACTTACCTGTTGGGTTGATGTGGTACTGGGTGTCTGCGTGTAACCACTCTTCGGGTAGCACATGGTTGATGATTTCTTCGCGTACAGCCTCCTGCAGGTCTGACAGGCTGATATTCGGCGCATGCTGGGTTGATAGCACAACAGCATCAATTGCCACAGGCTTGCCCTGATCATAGCGCAGAGTTACTTGACTTTTAGCATCTGGGCGCAACCATGGCAGTGCGCCGTTTTTACGGAGTTGAGCTTGACGTTCTACAAGACGATGTGAGTAGAAAATAGGCGCAGGCATAAGTACCTCAGTTTCGTTACTTGCATAACCAAACATCAGCCCCTGATCTCCAGCACCTATATCTTTGTCTTCGGCTTCGTCAACACCTTGGGCGATATCGCCGGATTGCTTACCTATCGCATTGAGCACGGCACAGGTATTACCATCAAAGCCGATATCGGAGTGGTTATAACCAATACCTTTAATCACGTCGCGAACAATATCTTCCAAGTCGACGTAGGTGTTTGTGCGCACCTCACCAGCAATAATTGCCATGCCTGTCTTAACCATTGTTTCAACAGCAACCCTTGCATGAGGGTCGTCCCGAATAATGGCGTCCAAAACAGCGTCAGAGATTTGATCGGCCATTTTATCTGGATGGCCTTCAGACACAGACTCGGAGGTAAATAGGTTATAGCTAGCCATTGTATTGTCCTTT
>CBFHVP010000075.1:0-1834 GCA_965659315.1 uncultured Porticoccaceae bacterium
GCGGCGGGATATGTTATTCCCGATTCCCGTACCAATTTAGTTAAGTCGTTAATTGGTATGGCAGTTAAAGAGGGTGCGGCGAAGCCAGATATTTCGACGCAGAAGGCCTTTATAGATCAGTTGATGCAAGCTGAGTCTATCGGTTATTCCGCCAGTGCTAGCGGCACTTATCTATCTACTGTGCTGTGGCCAAAATTGGGTATTTGGGAGAAGATCCGTCACAAGAGTCAGCGCATTGAGAGTGAAAGGGTCGCTTCAGTGGTCGCGCGCGGGGATGTTGAGATAGGCTTCCAGCAGATCAGTGAAATACTGCCAATCGAAGGAGCAGAGTTTGTCGGCCCAATTCCTAATACTCTTCAGAAGAGCACGCTGTTCTCAGCGGCCATTACCAGTCAATCTGGCAATGTTGCCGAGGCGCAGTGTCTGATAAATTATCTTTCATCATTAGCTGTTGCGCCTACAATTCGTCGCGTGGGTCTATCGCCGATCTCCAAAGTTGAGTCAGTGCATGATTAGGCGATGGCAGGTATTTTTTGTTAGCTTGCTATTATTGTGTGTGTCAGTGGCGGCGGAGGATTACCCGGAGCAGCCCATTACCATGGTTGTCGGCTTTGGTGTGGGTGGTAGCGCCGACCGAATGGCCAGAGCGATGTCATCATTTGTTGCGGATGAACTGGGACAACCTGTACAGGTAATCAATAAAAAGGGCGCCGGAACTCTGCTCGCCTCCAATTATGTTCTCAGTCGGCCTCACAACGGCTATACCATCTATGCGTCGACATTTTCCCCCTATATGACAAATACGATTATCGAGGGCAATGCACAATTCACTATCGACGACTTTTCTTATATTAATTTCCAGTGGTTCGATGAAGAGTTGATCGCCTTAAGCAAGAGGTCAAAGTACCAAAGCTTAGCCGAAGTAATCGAGGCAATTCGGGATAAGCCCAAAACCGTGAGGGCCTCTGTAGTGCGTGGCTCTAGTGGCCATTTGATGGTTAAGCTGATACTCGAAAGCTTAGGTATCCCCCAAGACAACCTCAACCTAGTAACCTACAACTCAGGAGGGCAGGCACGCGCTGCAGTAGCAGGTGGTGTTGTCGATTTTATTGTTATTAGCGCAAAGGGCAGTGAGAGTATTCGTGAGTATCTGAATCCCCAAGCAATTGTTAGCGATCAGCCGAGTGATAGTTGGGGCGTTTTGCCGTTGAATCAGGTATTAGCGGATAAAGGCGTTAATATTCCCGTTTTACCAGGCTCAATAAGGGGTTTCGCAACCTCTGCCCAATTTAAGCGTGACTATCCCGAGCGATTTGCAAAGATCACCGCCGCCTTTAGCAATGCCCTTGCCAATAAAGAGCTGCAGGAACTGCTTGATCGAGGCGATATAGGTCGACGCTGGGTCGGTCCACAGCGTTCGTCAGCAGTAATTAAAACCAATTTCGAACTTATATCAAAATACAGTTATTTGATTCAATAATAGATAAGGCTGGCAAATATTATGAACACCGCGCGTTTTAATAGTCACCAAGTGGCGGATCTCTCGGTACTTTTTTCCCTCTTTTGCCTAGTGCTGTGGTACCTCTGGGATGCCTACAGCGCCTCAGATCAGGTGCTTAATTTGATTTTGATTTTACCGGTGACCCTGGTTGTACTGGTATTGTGTGCGGTGGAATTTTTTAGTCAGATAAGTCAAAGGGATGTTGAGCAACCGGCGCTTGATCCCGCTCGCAGTATCGTACCGGTAGTCACCCTATTTTCGAGTTATGTTATTACGTTGCCTTGGCTGGGTTTTGATGTTGGTACTTTTTTATTTATCTCTCTTTTCTTGTGC
>CBFHVP010000075.1:1931-8737 GCA_965659315.1 uncultured Porticoccaceae bacterium
TATTTTCGAGTTATGTTATTACGTTGCCTTGGCTGGGTTTTGATGTTGGTACTTTTTTATTTATCTCTCTTTTCTTGTGGTTTCATGGCGAGCGGCGTTGGCAATGGGTGTTGGGCTATGGCCTCTGTGCCTCTACCCTAATGTCATTATTTTTCTCTGCAATGTTGCCGTATCCAATGCCAATGTTATTGATGGCAACCGACTATTAAGGAACCGCTATGATTGACTTTGAAGCACTTAATAGTGGCCTGAACTTACTCTTCAGCAGTTTTACCCCTTGGCTAATTGTTATTCCCGGCATACTTATTGGTTTAATTTTTGGCGCTATTCCCGGGCTGCAGATATCTATGGCAATGGCGATATTCTTGCCGGTGACTCTGTATATGAGTTTTATGCAGGCCATGCTGTTTTTGACGGCGATATTTACCGGAGGAACGTTTGGCGGCAGTATCCCGGCGATTTTAATGAATATTCCTGGAACATCCTCCGCCATAGCCACGGCATTTGATGGTTACCCGATGTCACGCAAAGGTGAACATAATGTTGCATTGGGAATTGCCCTTGGCTCCTCCTGTATCGCCGTGATCATCGGTTATACGATGTTGTTTTTTCTGATCCAGCCCATCTCAGGAATGGTGCTTAGGCTGGGTCCGACGGAAATGGCGCTGGTGATACTTTGGGGTATTACACTTATAGCTAGCCTTAGCGGCGCGCACCTAGCAAAAGGCATAATCTCTGGATTTATAGGCCTATTAATTGGCACCGTGGGTTATGGTGAAGCTGGTGTGGCTAGGGGCACCATGGGGAGTATCTATTTACTCGATGGTATTCCCGCGATTCCGGCAATGATGGGTATGTTTGCAGCGTCTGAGTTATTTAAGCTGGTCAATACGCAATATCTGGTTGCCGATAGCAGTGCTCGCAAAGTCAGTGTAAAAATAATTTTCGCATCTTTTAGAAAGGCGATTACTTACCCTTGGGTTATTTTGCGCGGTAGTTTTATTGGTGTGTTTGTTGGTGCTGTGCCCGGTGTTGGTTCATCTGTGGCTAATTTGCTGTCCTATATTGAGACCAAGCGTAAGCACAAAGAGCCGGAGTCGTTCGGCAAGGGTAATCCCGCCGGCGTTGTTGCGTCTGAGGCCGCTAACAGTACCTCGGAGGCCGGTTCAATGGCAACGCTTTTAGCCTTAGGTATTCCCGGTGGCGGCGCTACTGCGGTGATGCTAGCAGCGTTTGCCATGCATAATATTACCGGAGGTCCACAGTTTATTCGTGAACAAACAGATATTGTTTACGCCATTATTTTTGCAAACCTCGGACAGGCTTGCTTACTTATTGTTCTCGGTCTTATGTTTATTCCGGTACTGGCCAATATTGTCAAAGTTCCTATGACCTACTTGATACCCTCAGTATTATCGCTAGCGATATTTGGTGCTTTCGGACTGACGGGGAATATGGCGGGTCCCGCTACTGTGATGGTATTTGCAATTACTGGCTGGCTGTTTAAGCGCTACCAGTATTCGGTACCTGCCGCAGTGATCGGTATTCTGTTGGGTAATATGGCTGAGAGTAACCTGATTTACTCCTATCAAATCAGCGGTGGACAATGGTCATATTTACTGGAGCGGCCTATTACTATCGGCATTATGGTACTTCTTTTTGCCTCGCTAATGGGCGGTAAGTTGGTGCATTGGTTGACCAATCGGGTTAATGCGCAGGCGGATGCTTGAATTTCTAGGAGTTTCACAAACCGTCCTATTGGTAATCGCGCTTAGCGCTTTTGTAACCGGCGCGTTGCATGGCGCTACAGGTTTGGCGGGCGGCGTGACCATGACAGCGATTTTATCCCATATCGTTGGCATCAAAGTGGCTATTGCGATGATGACCTGTGCGCTAGTGTTTAGTCATGCCAGTCGTATTGGCTGGTACTGGCATTACACTGACTGGGCAATAGCGCGACGGGTGTTGTTATTTGGCTTGCCAATGACCGCGGTTGGTACCTTGTTATTTACAGTAATGGACCCGCAGGTAGTGGCCCTTATATTCGCTGGTATACTGGTGCTATCTTTGCCAATTAAAATCTGGGCCCGTGCCAAGGGCATAAAGACTGGACCGAGGGTACTCGCTGCTGCGAGCAGTGTGTGGGGCCTTTTGGCGGGCAATGTGACTGGTCCGGGGTTTTTCCTGGCGCCTTTTTTGTTGGGCACTGGAATGAATCGGCTGGCCTTTGTCGGATCGATGGCGATAATCGCACTAACTATGAATTTGCTTAAACTATCCGTATTTGGTTTTACCGAGTTTGTCGATGCGCGTATCTTTACGCTGGGCGTCTTTATCGGACTAATATCCATTCCTGCAAACTGGATCGGCAAGGTAGTATTAAAGCAAATGAGCGATCGCCAACATACCTTAGTTGTTGATGGGCTGACCCTAGTGCTGATCCTTAACTTTGTCTCCTTAGCGTTGGGATACTAAGGTACTTTGCCTAGAGTTGCTTCAGCCTCACTTGTCGCCTATAAAGGCCACTAGCAAACCTGTGGACGCGTTTTATCGATCGGCTCCGCTCAATCAGCCAAGCATCAACTTAGTCAGACATGCATCGGAACAGGCAGCGAATGCAGGTGCCTTGGTCGTTGTCACCACTGGTGATTTGCATTGTCCCGCGATGCACCAGAGTAATCTCCTTTACAATTGCCAGACCCAAGCCTGAACCGTCCTCGTCCTTGTGGGCGCGAAAGAAACGCTCTGTCACTAGTTGACGCAGTTCTTGGGGAATGCCCGGGCCCTGATCTTTGATTTCTAGGATTGCGTTACTACCTTCAGTGCTTGTTGAGACTGTAATATCACCTCGATCGCCGGCATATTTGCAGGCATTTTCCAAAAGATTTGCCAGCAGTTCGAGTAGTAATTGTTCGTTGCCTTGTATCGGGGCAGGGTGGAGATCAGTTGTAATCGTAAAATGTGGCTTTTGTTGCAGGAAACGATCAATACCCTGGCGAGCCACTGTAGCAAGATCTAATCGCTCTCGACGAGTGTTACCCCAAGATTCCGATTCTGAATAACTTAGGCGCAGGAGTTGATTGGCGAGTCGAGCGACTCTATCGGCGTTCTGTTTGATTTTTAGAGCATCGTCGCGGTCGCGTTCACTCTCTGCGCGGCGCACAGCAAAATCACATTGTAGTGTCAAAGCTGTGATGGGCGTGCGTAACTGATGGGATGCATTTTCCAAAAAACGTTTTGATAGCGCGATTTGATTGGTCAGTCTTTCAAAAAGATTATTAATAGTTTGAGCTAGGGTGTTTATTTCTCGCGGAAGATGTGCTGTTTCAAGCCTGGTTAAATCATGGATATCTCGAGTATCCAATACTTTCTGGAGTTGTTTGAGGGGTCGCAATGCGAGGGATATTCCAATAGACAACAGTGCTGTAACAATGATGATCAATATTACTAGCCGCTGAGTGTTATCAATAATTGCGTCCATTACATAGCTATTTCTGTCTTGAAGTGTCTGGGCAACAAAGGTGCTAGACCAGCCACTAAAGCCCGGGCGCTCGGAGTATATCGAGGCAGCGATAACCCGCACTGGCCTGCCTAGATATTCCGCATCGTACAGTTCAATGTGGTTATTAATTTGCTTTAGACCACCTTTTGGCGCGGGCATATCCTCATAGCCGACCACAAAACTGCCGTTGGGGCCGAGAACTTTGTAATACAGTTTATCGTTTGTCGCCTGTCGAATAAGCTCCAGTAAATCGCCAGTGAGTAGATCGCCCTCCGATGCGATGGCATATTCCGAAATGGTAAGTGCCAGAGCGACCAACATCTTATCGTACAGTTCTGTGGACGTGCGTCGAGTTTCTAAGTAGGTGTTGGCGATATGGGCGATTGAAAGCACTAATAATGGAATAAGTAGCCAGCCCAGCAGTCGCGATCTAAGAGTATTGTAGTGATTATTGAGGCGCATTGATTTCTAGGGCGTACCCAATTCCTCTATGCGTCACTATAGATACAGAGGCATCTATCAGTTTTTTGCGCAGTCTGTGAATATAAATTTCGATAGCCGAAGCATCAGCTTCATCATCAAAATTAAAGATCTGGGAAGCGATAGCCTCCTTGCCTATGGCGCTACCCTGTTTCTGGATGAGCATCTCAAGTACAGAGCGCTCACGACCAGATAAAACCAGATTTTTGCCGTCCACTGAAAATTCTCTTGTGGTCTGGTTTAAGATTAACTCACCAAAATCAATAAGGGGTGATCCGGAGGAAAATTTTCGCCGCAACAGGGCTCTAACACGAGCCTCAAATTCATCCAGTGCAAAAGGTTTGACAAGGTAGTCGTCTGCTCCCAGATTCAGTCCAGATACTCTGTCGGTAACCGAAATGCGCGCGGAAATAATTAGCACCGGCGTGTTGCCGCCGTTTTCACGAAAAGCCTTTAATACCTCAAAACCATCTCCATCAGGTAGGTTGAGGTCGAGAATCAGGATATCGTATTGCGCCACTGCGAAAGCGCTGCTGACATACTTTCCCTCATTGAACCAGTCGCTGACAATATCCATATCGGCTAGTGACTGCACAATACATTCAGCGATATCGCTATTGTCCTCTATTACGAGCGCTTTCATGATTATTACAATGCCTCTTTTTAATCGCTAGCTAAATGCTTCATAGTAGTGGAATTTAGAACAATTTTGAACTATTGTCAGTTCCTGCGCCAAAAATCTTACTGTCTTAGCGCACGGCAGAAAACAACAACAATGGCAATATGTTAACCATGGGAGTAGGCAAAGTCTGTATTTAAAAACATTTTTCACAATGATTTTATTGGCAATGGTTTGCAACGCTCAATCGCAAAGTGAGATTGACGCAGAGGCTGGTGGCTTTAGCGGCAAAACCATCGAATTTATTGTGCCCTATGTGGCTGGGGGAGGAACCTATGCATGGGCGGAATTGGTGTTGCCTCATTTTGCTCAGTATTTGCCAGGTAATCCCAAGATAGTTATTAGGAGTAAACCCGGAGGTAATGGCAGCAAGGCGGCTAACGAATACGCAGAAAAAGCGCCACTCGATGGATCATCGGTATTGGTAACGGCGGCATCTAATCAACTTTCGTTTCTGCTTGGAGATTCTCGGGTTCGCTATGACTTTTCACAGTGGCGCCCGCTGCTTGCTTATCGATCTGGCGTAGTCGTATACACTTCGGATGGTATGGGGGTCAATAATATCGAAGAATTTTTAGCGATGCCTGACCGGCATCTGGTTATGGCCAGTATGGGGCCGACATCGGATGATTTGTTTGTGCTGATGGCTTTTGAGCTTTTAAGTATCAATATCAGTTCGATTTTCGGTTCCCCCGGCCGAGGTTCTGCGCGGAAAATTTTTATGCGTGGCGAAGCCAATATGGATTTCCAAACCACGGCTGGCTATATGGCGAATGTAAAACCAGATGAAAATAATGGTAAGGCTGTGCCGCTTTTTACTCTTGGATCGTTTGATGATCAGATGAATTACATTCGCGACCCGATGTTTCCGCAGCTACCCAATGTTTTTGAAGTCTATGAAATGGTCCATGGTGAGCCTCCCAGCGGCGAGGCCTGGGAAGCTTGGTACTCATTACTGCGCGCGGGGCACGGTTCGCTGAAATTATTAGTGTTACCGCAGGAGACATCAGAGGAAGTCATTCACGCCTATGATTTGGCGATAAAACGAATGCTTAATGACCGTGAATTTCAGATAACGGTGGCACACCGTCTTGGCGAAAGGGCTATGTTGGGTGGAGAAGAGGCAAAAAAACTAATGCAG
Source organism: uncultured Porticoccaceae bacterium (assembly GCA_965659315.1). Classification (GTDB taxonomy): domain Bacteria; phylum Pseudomonadota; class Gammaproteobacteria; order Pseudomonadales; family Porticoccaceae; genus HTCC2207. The sequence continues at coordinate 7,734 of CBFHVP010000075.1, forward strand.
GACCGGAGCATAATATCCGACAAAAATCGTAACTGGATAGTCAATTGGATCTATGACCAATACGGTGTGCGACTCTAAATCATCTGACTTTTAATACCAACTAGAAAGGTTACTGAAAGCTTGATCCCCCTAAACTCTCGACACCCGGTAGATTAGTGTTGGCAAAAATAGCGCCGGTGACACGATAAAATTAAATATAAATGGGGGATAGCATATGTCTATCAAATTAGCAAAACCTCGGTATACCCAAACTAAAATAGCGATGGCACTATTACTAGTTGCCACTGGTATGCCGACGATTGGAGCAGCTCAAGACAATGTAGAGCTTGAAGAGGTTGTTATAACGGGGTCAAATATTCGGCGTAACCGCGATTATGATACGCCGTCACCTATCCAAACTTTGGGTTCAGAAGACATTCAGTCAGCTGGTGCTGGTCAATTTCAGGATTTACTGCGAATTTTACCCGCTAACTCCGGTTCTGAGCTGAGCGCCAGTCAGAGTCTTAGGCAGGGCACGTCGCAATTTAGCTTAAGAGGATTGGGATTTGGCGGTACACTCACTTTGATTAATGGTCGCCGTGCTGGTTTGTCACCAGTGGCTAGTGACCAAGGTTTCTTCTACACCGATGTGAACCAGTTCCCAACCAATATGATTCAAAATATTGAAGTGCTAAAAGATGGTGCTTCTGCGACCTATGGATCTGAGGCGGTTGCTGGGGTGGTAAATGTTATTACCCGAACCGATTTCGAAGGTCTTGAGATTGGCGCAGAATATAGAGATGCTTCTAATGAAGCCGTGCAGCTCAACGCTGCATTTGGTACCAGCTTTGATAGGGGCCACTTTTCTACCTTTGTCACCGCTTACGACCAAAGCATCAACTATCGAGGCGACTTTGATTGGTTAGTTGAACGAAGTGATGGCGCTTCTACTGTCCCCAAAGATAACTTATGGGACTCCTCAACTGGTGCTGGGCGCTACCAGTTAGCGACAGCAGATGCAGCTG
>CBFHVP010000075.1:8747-9047 GCA_965659315.1 uncultured Porticoccaceae bacterium
GATCTGGTAATACCGTTGCCGATCAGTACTGTGGGCAACCCAACGCCATTAGCGGATTGGTTAACACATTTGTTGATGGTAGCAATTGTCGATACAACTTTATCAATCAGCGGTCGCTTATTGCTGAAGAAAGTCGCCTGCAGGTGTTTAGTCAATTTGATTATGACCTTTCAGATGACGTGAAAATTTTCTCTGAATTCAGCTATTCCAACAATCAGGTAGTCGATATTATTGGTGGTAATGTATTGCGCAGAACCACGGATAACGGAGGCTTTCTGATTCCAGGTGATCACGCCTTTA
>CBFHVP010000076.1:0-8682 GCA_965659315.1 uncultured Porticoccaceae bacterium
AAGTCAATTTCATTGCTAATATCTCGACGTGCACGCCTTACCAATGCCGAATCATGGCGAATTCGCGCCAAATCTGACTCACTTGGGGTGACCGTCTTAGCCGGCACACCATTGACTTTCTGAATGCGATACTCGCGCCGCGCTACAGTATATTTATGAATCGTTTGCATCTGCTCATCATCAACCGTCCGGATTTCTATGGTTGCAGGGGCATCGCGCCCTAAACCCAGTAAAAATTGCCCTCGATCGGTCAACTGCAAAGGTTTGTCTTGATAATAAGCCACAGACCCTTGTTCGACAACGCCCAATACCAGCCCACCCTGCTGCAAACTCCCTTGCAACTCAAGTGCGCCAACCAGTGAGGATAGCGTAACCAGTAGTAAAAAAAATAATCTCCTCAGCAGAGCCATTAGTTTTCCTCCACAGTATTTGCTTGCTCAATCTTGAGGTAGGGTTCAATAGATTGAATCAGACAATCGCGCTCTGTTGTAACCAACCTTAAGCTATCGAAGCGCTCACAGAGCTGATGTCCGCGCGTTTTGTAAATAAATGCCTCAGACCCAATACCTCGACACTCTCTCCGCAGGCGCAAAATAACCTCTTTATCACGTCGTAGCAGAATAACCGCTGACTGGTCGTCAATAAAATTGATACTGCGGATTCGGTTGAGCGAAATACAGCCATTGCGAATACCCCAGTCGCGACCATTTACATCGTCAATGGCGCGCAAGCGATCGATTATCGAAATCTCTTGCGTGTCTTCTGTCGCGCTATCCGTCACACTTTCCTTCACGATGGGAGCAGTATTAGCGGCAACAGTCGACAATAGTAATAACAGTAGTAGTGCGGTTCTCAACTAGTTCACCTATCTCAGTATGGAGCCTCATATAACCTTAACTTTAAGGGTAAGGCTAAGCATTTGGATGGGCAAGATCATATATTTTTTCTCGTCCACGCCTCAAGTGCCAATAGTGCCAAAATGATATCTACTGCATTTCAACCCAGTCACCGTCCGGTCAGATAAAACGGCCGGTTCAGTTGCTCACTTGTTTCTGTGTTGATGAATCACTGCAAATTATTTGGTTTTTTTAACCGATCACGGTTATTATTCGCAAAATATCACCAGCCGACTATTACAGCGTTATCGCCTAACCTAATCAATGAAAAACACCAATGCTTTTACGCCACCGCGCTATCTGAGAAACGCACATATCCAAAGTGCGCTCAATAGCTTAGGACCACGAAAGATCCGCGCCAACCGACTAGCTGAAAAGCTCAACTCTGAATATCTGATTCTCGAGACAGCTGACGGAGTCAGGCTCGCAGCGGAATACGACCTAAGCACAGCAAGAAAGGCCTCTCGCAAAGAGGCCTTGGTGATTATGATTCATGGCTGGGAAGGTTCGAGCCGATCTGCCTATCAAGTGACTACAGCCAAGTACCTGCTGGATCATGGTTTTGATGTGTTACGCATCAATATGCGCGATCATGGCGACACCCAACACCTCAATAAAGAACTATTTAATTCCACCATGACGCCAGAAGTGGCTGATGCCATAGGGGTATTTCTTCAACAGCATAGTTATCCATCAGTATTTTTGGTTGGCTTTTCTCTGGGAGGCAACTTTTCTTTGCGCATTGCCGCAGACAGTAGCAAAACATTGGGCCTAACCGCGGTGGTAGCCATCTCACCACCGGTAGATCCAGTGAATGCGATGGCCACGTTAAACCAAGGGTCCTTTATCTATCGAAAGTATTTTATGCGGCGGTGGAAAAATTCGCTGCGGAAAAAATTACAGCACTTCCCCGAATATGATTTTGCAGAGGAACTAGAAAACAATAAAACATTCGATGAGTTGAACAAATTTTTTGTTCCTAGATATACCGACTTTGCCGATACCGAAAGCTATTTTAAATCTTACGCGCTTACAGGTGATCGGCTTAGCAAATTAGATATTCCTGCTCATTTAATTACAGCAGAAGATGATCCGGTGATTCCGATAACCGACCTAGATAAGATAACCTGTCAGAATAAGCTCAAATTGGAGGTATACCGGTTTGGTGGTCATTGTGGATTTATTGCTAATTGTAAAGCACACAGCTTTATGGAACCGCGGTTGGTCGACCTTTTTAATGGCTATCTAGACTGTGCTGATAACTAGTGCTGATCATACTCCGAGACTGAAAGAGCATATTTGACTTGCTCAAAGTTAAAACCACGATACTGCATAAACCGAACCCGCCGAGCCTTGTCTTTTTGATCTTGAGCGGGTGTAAGACCAAACTTACGTCTGGCTACATCCGCTGCTAAGGCAAACCAATCGATATCAGCTTGCGCAACTGCCGCATTAAACAGGCCATCTTCAATACCCTTCTGCCGAATATCCAAACGAATTCTATTTAATCCATGACCGCGATAAATTCGCGCGCGCAAAAAGGCTTCAGTAAAGCGCAGATCGGACTGCAACCCTTCCTCTTGCAAACGATCTAGCACTTCACTAATTGCCGAATCACCGTCAAAGCGCTGCTGTAGTTTTTTGCCTAATTCTGCTCGAGAAAACTCCCTACCGGTCAACAGATCCATCGCTGTAGCGCGGATCTTGGCTGGCGTAATCTCACCTTTTTGCATTTTCATAACACAATCTCAGCATGATCAGTATTAAGGCTCGTTAAATAATCAAGCTGTAAAAAAAGCGTCTTTATGACGCTTTTTTTACACTGTGTAAGGCCACAATAGAATAGCGACTATTCTTCTGCAACACTCTGTTCTGGCGCATCGGGTGACTCAGCCTCAACAGTCAAGTTGCCCAGCTCTTTAGCTCGAATCTGCTCTTCAATTTCAGCCGCTATCTCTGGATTCTCAGTGAGGAACACACCCACATTTGCCTTACCCTGACCAATCTTGTTGCCTTTGTACGCATACCAGGCTCCAGACTTATCAACCAAGCCATGTTTAACACCTAGATCGACTAATTCACCATTACGGTTAATACCGCGGCCATAAAGGATCTGAAACTCTGTCTGCTTAAAGGGAGGAGCAACTTTGTTTTTAACCACCTTGACCCGCGTTTCATTACCCACTATTTCATCACCATCTTTGACCGCACCAATACGACGGATATCTAAGCGAACAGAAGAGTAGAACTTTAGTGCATTACCACCGGTAGTGGTTTCGGGGTTGCCAAACATCACGCCAATTTTCATACGAATTTGGTTAATAAAGATCACCAAACAATTCGCCGTCTTAATATTGCTGGTCAACTTGCGAAGTGCCTGCGACATCAAGCGCGCCTGCAAACCTACATGATGATCACCCATCTCACCCTCGATCTCGGCTCTTGGCGTCAATGCCGCAACCGAGTCGACTACAAGCACGTCACAGGCGCCACTGCGCACCAACATATCAGTAACTTCAAGCGCTTGCTCACCAGTGTCTGGTTGCGACACGATTAGATCATCGACCTCAACGCCCAATTTTTCGGCATAGACAGGATCCAGAGCATGTTCAGCATCGATAAACGCACAAGTGCCGCCGGCTTTTTGGGCCTCAGCAATGACTTGTAATGTCAATGTCGTTTTGCCTGAGGACTCCGGGCCATAAATTTCAACAACGCGGCCTTTTGGCAGTCCACCAATACCCAAAGCAATATCTAGCCCCAGAGACCCGGTTGAAATCGCAGGTACCGCCGCACGACCGCTGTCGCCCATACGCATAACAGTACCTTTACCGAATTGGCGTTCAATCTGACCTAGCGCTGCCTCTAGTGCTTTTGACTTATTGGCATCCATAATGATTTCCTCGTAATTTTGACTTTATTTTTAATACTGTTTACTTAATCAGTAGCTGTATGGCTATACAGTAGTCTATCCAGCAATATGATGCAATAGCTGTTTTAAAGAAATTTCAATTGCTTGCTCGCGGACCGCGTCTCGGTCACCTGATAGCAGATGCTTTTGAGTCGTCACCCCCTCAGTGCCTGCCCAGGCAAACCATACTGTGCCCACAGGTTTATCCTCAGTACCACCAGTGGGACCGGCAATACCGCTGATGGCAATAGCATAATCAGCACCGGAAGCCGCTAACGCGCCAGTGGCCATCTGCTCAACAACAGCCTCACTTACCGCACCATATTGCTCTATAGTCTGTGCTGAAACACCCAACAGATTCTGTTTGGCACTGTTGGCATAACTAACAAAACCATAACCAAACCAGTTGGAACTGCCGGGAACGGCTGTAATCGCGCTGGCCACACCACCTCCAGTGCAGGATTCTGCCGTGGTCAGACTGGCGTTACGCGCTTCAAGCGCTGTACCAATTTGGCTGCATAGTTGATAGTAATTAGCATTCATGGCGAAAGTGTATCTTGCTTTATAACAAGGCGGGTAGATATTTTGCGCTTTATCTGGTCTTCATCGTTGCCGCGTCGACGCTCAGATAAGCACCGCAGAAAACCAAACATCTATCCAGCATAACGGCAGGCGATATAGCCCTATGCTAAGCAGCTCTGAATAGCCGCTTGGCGCCTCATAATACTCGCGGTGATACCGCGACAATATAAGGCACCTCGAAGCAGTCTCAAAAAACAGGCCTAGGCGGGAACCAGATCAGCCTCAATACAGTCATCTAGTAGCGCTAAAAATGCTTTACGCGATTTGTTTTTGGAGCCGTTAAACGCACCCATATCGAGGTTACCAAACATCTTGGCAACCATCGCAGCACCAGCATCAAGCTCTTCAGCCGGCGCAATACGGTCATAAAAACCAGCGGATATAGCATCCTGTGGCGACCATATCTCAGCATTAATCACTGCACGGCCAAAGTAATTGAGAGGAACGCGGTAACGCGCCAACTCAATACCAAAATTATGCATGGTCATACCAATCATGGTTTCGTTGAGCCCCACTTTAAAATCACCAGCGGCACCAATACGGTAATCACAGGCCAACATAAGGAATGCACCCATAGCAATACAATGGCCAGTCGACACCCCTATAACTGGTGTTGGAAAGGCTAGTATGCGGCGCGCCATTTTAGATCCCCGCGAGGTTAAAAACATCGCCTCTTGCGGACCCTTAGTCATTTCCTTTAAATCAAAGCCACCGGAAAAAATACCAGCTCGTCCCTTGAGCAACACTATCGCACCGGCAGCTTCGGCTTGATCAAATGCGGCCTCTAGCTGGTCCCACATAGCATGGCCAAGTACATTTGCCTTGCCATCATCCATCACAATGGTGGCGACGCCCTGTTCAATCGAGACTGTCACTGTGTCACTCATTTCGCTACCCCTAAATCAATCGTTTCAATGGTTTTCCTAGCGCATCATGCGAATAGGACTCAGCGGAGAAAGTAGCAGTGTTTATGACGCTAGTAAACACCCCATACTGTGTATTCATAACAATAATCGGCATTTCAATTAGTGTAAAACTGCCTGTATGGTCTAAACTATTGAGCTAGATTTGTACCGACCAACCCGATAATAAAAGTATATGACCGCAGCAACCGCTTCCAACGCCTACACACCGATGATGCAACAATATTTGCGTATCAAGGCCGAGCACCCCAACGATATTGTTTTCTATCGCATGGGGGATTTTTATGAGCTGTTTTTTGATGATGCTAAACAGGCCAGCCAACTTCTCGATATCACCCTGACTGCACGGGGTAAAACCAATGGTAATCCGATTCCCATGTGCGGCGTTCCCTACCATGCAGCCGAGAGCTATTTAGCCAAATTGGTCAAACAAGGTCTTTCGGTGGCTATCTGCGAGCAGGTAGGCGACCCTGAAACTAGCAAAGGGCCAGTAGAACGCCAAGTGATGCGTGTCTTAACACCGGGTACGATTACTGACGAGGCCCTGCTCGATGATCGCAGCGACAGCCTGCTCGCCGCTATTCACCAACAAGATAACCAGCTGGGCTTGGCCACATTGGATATGAGTAGTGGGCGATTTCAGCTATTACAACTGGATAGCGCAGAGCAACTACACAGTGAATTACAACGGCTTAATCCGGCAGAAATATTGGTTAATGAAGATCTGCTTATGGAAGAGATATTGGCGGCTCATAGCGGCGTGCGCCGCCGACCGCCCTGGGAATTCGATAGCGATAGCGCACTGCGTCTTTTAAATCAGCAATTTGGTACCAAAGATCTCAGCGGCTTTGGCTGCGATCACCTGCCCGTTGGTATCAGTGCCGCCGGTTGCCTGCTCCAGTACGCAAAAGATACTCAGCGCAACAACCTCCCTCATATTCGCAGTATTAGCGCCGAAAATACCGAGGATAGCGTTGCTCTCGACGCCGCTAGCCGGCGCAATCTCGAACTGGATACCAATCTCAGTGGTAGCCAGGAAAACACGCTATTTGATGTATTGGACAATACCGCCACCAGTATGGCCAGCCGCCTACTGCGCCGCTGGCTCAATCGGCCACTACAGGATATTGACGTACTGCAAGCGCGGCAAAATACCATCGCCACAATGCAGGATAATTACCTGTACGAGATTTTGCATGATCACCTTAAGCAAGTCGGCGATATGGAACGCATTCTCACCAGAGTCGCGTTACGGTCAGCACGCCCCAGGGATTTAACTCGGCTATTGGACTCCTTAGCTGTGTTACCGCAGATAAACAGCAGTCTATCCACTGCCGATGGTGATCACTGTCAACATCTGGCGCAAGGCGCCAAACCACTGCCCCATCTGGTTGAACTACTGAGCAGCGCCATAAAAGAAAACCCACCGGTGGTTATTCGCGATGGCGGCGTGATTGCCGATGGCTTCGATACAGAATTAGACGAACTGCGGGCACTCAATACCAATGCCGGTGAGTTTTTACTGGCAATGGAAGAGCGCGAAAAAGCCAGTACTGGTATATCCACACTTAAAGTGGGTTACAACCGCGTGCATGGCTACTATATTGAGATATCCCGCGGCCAGAGCGATCAGGCCCCGGTGGAGTATATTCGCCGACAGACGCTAAAAAACGCTGAGCGTTTTATCACCCCCGAACTCAAAGAATTTGAAGATAAGGCACTAAGTGCGAAAAGTCGCTCACTCAGTCGCGAAAAATACCTCTATGAGCAACTGTTAGAAATACTCAATCAAGACTTGGCTGCACTGCAGATCTGTGCTGCCGCTGTTGCTGAACTCGATGTTTTAGCGACCTTGGCAGAACGCGCGCACAATCTAGGCTTCTGCAAGCCGCAATTGCAGTTGCAAGCAGGTATCCATATTGAGGGTGGTCGCCACCCAGTAGTAGAGCAAGTGTCAACTGATCCGTTTGTCGCCAATGATTTAGAGATGAATGACCAGCGTAAAATGCTGATCATCACCGGGCCTAATATGGGTGGTAAATCGACCTATATGCGGCAGGCAGCGCTGATCGTTCTGCTAGCGCAAATTGGCAGTTTTGTTCCGGCAAGCGAGGCGAAAATTGGCATAGTGGATCGCATCTTTACCCGCATAGGCTCATCTGATGACTTGGCGGGTGGCCGCTCCACCTTTATGGTCGAAATGACGGAAACTGCCAATATCCTGCACAACGCCTCCGACCGCAGCTTGGTATTAATGGATGAGGTCGGAAGAGGCACCAGCACATTTGACGGACTATCTCTGGCATGGGCCTGTGCCTATTACCTCGCTGAACAAGTAAACGCCTTTACGCTGTTTGCTACCCACTACTTTGAGCTAACCGCACTGCCGAGCAAAGTGGCATCGACCGTCAATGTGCATTTGGACGCCACCGAGCACAACGATAGCATTGTATTCTTGCACAGTGTGCAAGATGGCCCAGCCAGTCAAAGTTATGGCATCCAAGTTGCTAAGCTTGCTGGTATTCCCACAGAAGTCATCAATCTAGCCCGACAGGAGCTGGCCCTACTTGAAGCGAATAGCCATGAGATTGCGCATTCAGACGATAATACCGGTCCGAGCCAGACGGAACTCTTTCCACCCCCAGTGAACCCGCAACTGCAAAAACGGCTGGAAGCATTAAAACCTGATGACTTATCAGCAAAACAAGCGCTGGACCTGATATATGAACTAAAGAATCTGCTGTGACGTAACTTTGAGCGATTGTTTATAAGATAGAACCAAATAACCTCAGTAAGGCATTCACAGATTATATGTTCCTGCTATAATGCCGCGCCTAAAATGACCCCAATCAGACGAGAGTAGTAACAAATGACCTTTATAGTTGGTGACAACTGCATTAAGTGCAAGCACACAGACTGCGTAGAAGTATGCCCAGTAGATTGCTTTTATGAAGGCCCCAACTTCCTGGTTATTCATCCCGATGAATGTATCGACTGTGCGCTATGTGAGCCAGAATGCCCTGTGGATGCTATTTTTGCCGAAGATGAAATTCCTGAAGGTCAGGAAATCTTTCTGGAATTGAATGCCGAATTAGCTGATGTCTGGCCCAATATCACCGTTCAGAAAGACGCGCCCGCCGACGCAGAAGAATGGAACGGTGTGCCAGATAAACTGCAATACCTCGAGCGGTAATTTAAGTTACAATAGTTTACGTACCGCACCCGTAGCTCAGCTGGATAGAGTAGGTGGCTTCGAACCACTTGGTCGGGAGTTCGAATCTCTCCGGGTGCGCCAATTTAGTCGATAGAGCCTAGTCAAACAAAGGGCTCTAGCCGAAAAAGCCTTTAGTAATGTACACACAAACGTACA
>CBFHVP010000077.1:0-8678 GCA_965659315.1 uncultured Porticoccaceae bacterium
TAAAATAAGGCCTTGCCAGCGTTCGTCAGCGATATGTTGATAGCGAAAAATAAGTTGGGCGACCAAGATGCCGACAATACCGGTCAGCAGCACCACCATCACCATTAGAGTGACCAATCCACCGATTTGCTCGGTGATTCCTACTGCCACAGGGGTGGTGACGGACTTCGCCGCTAGAGACAGAAGTACCTCATGATCTGCACCTAGGCCGGCGGCAATTGCCACAGCGCAGATTACGGCAAACAAGCCGCCTAATATCACTGTGGTCAGCACCGTGATGAGTAATGGTGGCAATTGTGGCATCTGCCGTGCCAGCGGAACTGCAAGGGCGACAGTGGTGGGACCAAGCAACCAGTTGAGAATACCATTGCCGGCGTAATAACTGTTAAAGTCTATATTGCTAAGATATAGCGCAGCGGCCACCAAGGGGGTGCTGATTAATAGAGGATGGCATAGAGGGTTTCCTGCGCTGCGTCGATAACCCCATAAGCCGATGATATACCCACCAATTGACAATAATACCAGCCAAGAGCTGATGTTGATGTCATACCATTGGCTATCTAACCAAGTCATTATTGAGATTTATCCTGCCTAGCGTTGGGCAAAAACCTTATCAGCACCGCCATAAATAAAATGGTTGCCATGGTGCTGAAGACAATACTGGCCAATAGCGAGGGAAATTGTTGATAGATCGCCCCACTGAGAAAAAAAGCACCGACGGATGGCGGGATAAACATTAGAGACAGATGTTGAATTAGCAGATTACTGACTCTATCGAGAAAAGCCAAAAGGGTTGGGCACAATGTTAACAGCGCGAGCAGAAGTAACATGCCCACCAAGGGTGCGGGTAAATCTAGCCAAAGATATTGGCGTACCAAGCTACCCAACCACTGAAAAAATACCAGCACGGCCAAGGCCGCTGACAATTTTAAGCTTTGCGTAAAAATTGCACTGCTCCGAGCACGGCAAAGCCAATAAAGCTAACCATGACCCAACCGGGCATACTTAAACCCATCAGTTGCCATTGCACTTCGGCGCAATTGCCATCACCACGCAGTAACATACTTATGGCCTCAGTTGCGGAAAAACTATCGAATAGATAATCGACGGGAATACCGCAGGCGGGCACCTGATCCTCGGGCAGACTCTGCAACCAAAGCTGTTTGCCAGAAAAATAGCTTCCTACAATTGCCATGGATGTCGATAGGGCAGCATAAATCCGCTGGCCGCGTTGCGATGGATTATGCACCACGGCGAGGGTACAGATAATGCCGATAGCGATAACAAAAGCGCGTTGTGTCATGCATAAATAGCAGGGTTCTAGCTTCAGGCTGTTTTCAAAATAAGCTATGGCAATAATCATCAACATCAAGCTAGCAATAGCTTGCGCTAGATTCACCATTCGGTAATTGGGTAGTTTCAAGTCAGGCTTCTCCTTGCTGGGTCATTAGGGGCGTAGTTTAATTCAATTTCATGCAAACTGTGACGCATAAAATTCTGTAAGCGCGGATAGAGTTGGTGAAATTCATCAGTAATTTCAGCGCTATGCTGTTCGACAATGGGCAGGGCCTCTTGTAGCGCAACCGGACGACGAAAGCGTTGGCCAATACGTTGCAATATTAACGGCAAGCTATCCCACTGCGCATAACTCTGTAGCCAGCCGATCTGCGGTGCATGCCGCAGAAAACTCTGGGCTCTTGGCGGGAGTTGTTGATTATAAATGGCGAGATGTTGATAAAAATCCTGACAAAAATGTTCTAGCGGCTGACGATAGTACCTGTGCCAGTCGGAGGCCAGTAAGTGGTCATAAAAAACATCAGCAACGATGCCGGCATAGCGGCGCATCGGGCTGTTAAAGCGTTGTAAAAAGGCTTTTATTTCCGGTTGCCGATCCACATAGGCATCCAGTTGACGATGTGCTTTGATACCGTCTTCAATGCGAGGCGAAAGTTGGCCAACTAATGGTCCGCGGACAAAATCGCCCAGCAAACCACCGACCTGATGTTCTGCATTGCCGCCAGCAAGAGCAATATGAGCAAGGTAGTTCATATGCTAAAGCTGTTAGTAGTTGGCTAAAAACTCATCGAATGACATATGGTCGCCCGCTTCTATTGCAATCTGTTGCTGCTGTGACTCAACCGCTAGTTGCTGATATTTAGCCATGGTCTCTGCACTGGGACCTTGATTGCGAAAATGGTCGCGTTGCTCACAGGCCCTGCGCATGGCCATGGCGTAGTAAGTTTCATTGTTGTCGGCCATTTCTTTAAGCAACATTGCTGATGGAGTTGTCTGCTCGTTAGCCAGCCTTTGCTGCATGGTGGTCAATGCTGCGCTGTAGTCCTCAGATTGATGTGCCTCATCAAGTCTTTTAGCCACAGCGGACATAGCGGTAATCAGCGAGGTTCCCCAGTCGCGCAGTGTGACTGGACTATCACCTTTCAATAGTTCAACGCTCGGATCGCGACCGTTATAAACGCTTCGGCGCATATTCTCGGTAATATTTTTATATTCCTGATTATTGGTTTCAGGGCTATCACTGAGTAAACAGAACAGTAAAAATGTATCGAGAAAACGAATCGTTTGAGCGTCAATTCCACCGGTTAGAAGCGGGTTTAGATCAACACAGCGTACCTCAATATACTCCACTCCGCGTTCTTCGAGTGCCTTTAACGGTGTTTCACCGCTATGGGTAGTACGTTTGGGCCGAATCGCGCTATAAAACTCATTTTCAATTTGTAATAACGCGGTATTTAATTGCTTGTAGTTACCTTGATCATCTTTAAGGCCGATCTGGTCATAGGCGGGGTAGGGTTGCTGTAGTGCGGAGCGCAAGGTACTGACATACTGCTCGAGGTTATTATAACAGACGATCAGTGAGCTCTGTGCGTCGCTCTGATAGCCCAAGTCGCCCATTCGTAGTGAGGTGGCATAGGGAGTGTAAAGACTATGACTATCCTCACCCATCGGTTGCAGGCGATGCTGGCGGTTGCGTACAAAACTCCTACAAACTGCTGGTGCCGCGCCCAATAAATACAGTAATAGCCAAGAATAGCGGCGGAAATTGCGAATAGTGCTGAAATAACCCGCGGTCTTATAGTCTTGCAATGACTGTTGATTGCCGCTGGTAGCCTGCAAATCTAACCATAGGGCGTCTGGAATAGAAAAATTGTAGTGAATGCCAGCGATGGTTTGCATTAAACGACCATAACGATGGCCAAGGCCCACTCGGTAGACCTGTTTCATTTTACCAATATTTGAACTGCCGTATTTGCCGACCGGAATGCTACTATCATCGCCTAGCTGGCAGGGCATACTGCTAACCCATAGCAATTCATCGTCGATAGCTTGATATGTGAAACGGTGGATCTCGTCCAGCTCCTCAAGCACCTGATCAATAGAATCTGATGGTGAGGTAATAAATTCCAGCAATGCCTCAGAATAGTCGGTAGTAATAGAGGGGTGGGTCAACGCTGAGCCCAATGCTTCAGGGTGGGGTGTTTTAGCTAAGTGACCATCGGGGCTTACTCTTAAGCTCTCTTTCTCAATGCCCCTGACGATACCCGTTAGTAGGGGTGCCTTTTCCTTACCCGCGAGATTCGCAAGGTTGCTATGCAGTGTCACAGGCTATGGCTCAATCAGGCTGCGTTAGATTGGTCAGACGCAGTGCTATTGGCGTTGCTAGCCTGCTGTCCGACGGTGAGCACTGGGCGTCCTTTGCTATCGGCCTCGCATTCAACAACGCTAGCACGCAAAGTAATATCTTTGGCGTTTAATTCAATTAATTGATTGATGGCGATATCCCTATGAGGAGTGTGGAAAATAGCATTACGGTCTGCTTCTGAACTCCACTCTAAATCATTGTTTAGAATGCGTTGATCCTGCATTTGCAGTATAAAAATTTTCATTCCTACCCCGTGACAGCTCCGTTTATTTCCGGCACAGTGTAACCTATACCTATGGCTGATAAAAAGGGAAATCACATGGCAAAGACCGCGCTTGTCGCTATTGCAGATGGCACTGAAGAGATTGAGGCCGTCACTATTATTGATGTACTGCGCAGAGCTGGTGTTGACGTCACAGTGGCCAGTGTTGGTGCTCAACAAATCACCGGCGCTCATGACATTATTATCACCGCAGATTGCACTATCGATAGCTGTATTGACGCCACTTGGGATCTGATTGCATTACCCGGCGGTATCCCAGGGGCAGAGCATTTGGCCGCGAGTCAGCCACTTGAGACATTATTGCGATCGCAAGTCGCAAAGGGCAGTTTGTATGGGGCAATTTGTGCTGCGCCAGCGCTGGTACTAGGGGCTAAAGGCTTATTGCAGGGTAAAACGGTCACTGGTCACCCCATGTTCCAACAAAATATGGATGCCAAAGAGCTCAATAGTGAATCGAGAGTGGTGGTAGATGGTAACTGCGTGACCAGTCAGGGACCTGGCACAGCATTGGATTTTGCTTTGGAGCTGGTTGAGCAACTCTGCGGCGTAGTAAAGCGCGAGGAAGTGAGCGCACCTATGGTGCTAACAACCTCTGCTACTGCGTACTATTAAAAAGCGGGTTATTTAGAAACCCATGCCATTACGCGCTCAATAAAGATTTTATCAAGCGCAAATATAGCGCTCAAAAATACCGCATTCATTAATGCCACGGCCAAAAAGAATTGCGGTATTGACCAGCCTAGGATGCTAAGAAAGAGCATTCCCAAAAGTGCACCTACTACCATAAAGATGGCATTGATAATGTTATTGACAGATAAAACACGCGCTCGCGTCTCATCTTCAGTGCGCTGCTGAATCATTGAGTATAACGGTACCACCAACATGCCACCGAACATGCCGATAAACATTAAATCCAACAGAATATGGATGCCATCGGTAAGAGCAATAAATGTTAGCGGCAAAACAGCTGATAAATCTGCATTAGCCGCCTGATACAGGCCAGAAGTAAAAAACAGATCTACGGCAAAGACGCTCAACCCCAGCCCACCAATGGGCACTAATCCAGGTTCGATCTGGCCTTTTGACAGGCGATGACAGAGCAAAGAGCCAATAGCCACGCCAACAATAAAGGCACCAAGTAACATTGAAATCAACGTGGGGTGCCCTTTAAGCACTGTAACAGCGTAATTGGGTACTTGCGTGAGGAAGCTACCGCCATATAACCAGAACCAAGAAATGGCAATAATGCAGTAGAAAACTGTAGGATTCTTGCGTGCCAGTTTTAAATTGCCTCGTGCGACAGTCAATGGGTTGAGGCTTAGAGTTCCCTGTTGTGCGGCTGCGGTTGCAGGGGCATTGGGAATATGCCGACTGCTGAGCCAGCCAATAACTGCAAACAGGGTGGCCAATAAGCCAACATACATTGGTCCTTGATCGGTGGTTACTAACCAACCGCCAATTAGAGTACCCACTAGGATGGATACGAAGGTTCCCATGCCTACCTGCGCATTGCCGGCCAGGAGTTCATCAGCGCTTAGATGCTGGGGGATAATGGCATACTTTATGGGGCCAAAAAAAGCCGATTGCACGCCAAGGGCAAATAATATACCCAGCATTAAATTAATGTCAGCGCGCCACAATGCATAGCATCCCGCAACCATTAGAATGATTTCAGCTACCTTAATACGCCTTATTAGAAGCGCTTTATCGTATCGATCAGCCAGCTGGCCAGCAGTTGTAGAAAATAAAAAGTAGGGCAGAATAAACAAGCCTGCGGCAAGATTGGTTATAAAGTTAGTATTACTATCTGAGCCAGCGACAGCACCACTCACCACAATGACTAACAGTGCATTTTTAAATAGATTGTCATTTAGCGCGCCGAGAAATTGAGTGATAAAAAAAGGTAAAAATCGTCTCTGTGCGAAGAGATGAAATAGACTTCTCGATTGAACGCGGTCGCCTTGAGGTTCGAGCATGGAAACGTCACCTTAATTTATTTTTCTTTAGATAGATGCGCTAGTGAAGCGGCATTTTGCTCCCAATTTTGACCGTCAAAAAGGTCAACAACAATTGAATTGATATAGATTCTATCTAGGCATTTGATATTAATACTTAAGCCATCAGGATTAGAGCGCGGCGTATAAAATGGTTTTACACCGCAATACTGACAGAAGGTATGCTGAGCAATATTGGTATTAAATTGATAGGTGGTAATTGCCTCTTCACCACAGAGTAGACGAAATCGCGCTGCGGGCACGATCATGCGATCGCCACCACTCATGGCACAAATGGAGCAGTTGCAAGCGTGGGCATGTAAGTCAGCGGGTGCATCGATTTCGAATTTAATTGCACCGCAATGGCAGCTGCCTTGATGGGTTTTTAATTCCGCCATAAATGACACCATATTGTTTATGCAAGCGATTAACATTTGGTGCCACGATCATAACAGTTGTTAGACCTTATCGTCGCTATTTAACTGAAGGCATAAAATTGCCGTATTACAGCTCCCATAATGTCGGCGCTTAGGATCGTTGTATATTGTTAGTAGCTCAAACCCTGCTTTACGCATCATTCCGGCGGAGGCCATATTTTCTTCATGGCGATCGATCAATAGTAGAGAGGCATTAAAATCAGCTGCCTGATCAATAATCGAGCGCAGCAAATGGTATCCAATCCCCTGGCCAGTGTAATCTTTATGCACCACAGCCTCAGCGATATAAATGGTCGGCTTTGATTCTGTATATTGCAGATACTGACTGGGCAGACTGTTAGGATGATAGAAAATAGCAAAGCCAAGAAGCCGAGCGTTATCGACAGCGACAATTATCGAAGCAGCGCCTTTGCTGACTATGTCAAATTCTTTATCTACCCCATCAAGTGGTAGGTAATTCCATGGATTAGTGCCATGCTCAAATAAAAATGATTTGAGGTCTTTTAATTCGGACGCTATTGCACGGCGATAAATTATCATTTCCAAGCCTATAAAATTTAATACAGTCTATTAGCCATCGACCGAAAAGGATAAGCTGTTGCAGAGCAAAATACTCTTTGGGATGTGTTATTGCACGGTATTTTTAAAGAAAATTGCGCAAAGTGGATAATAAAAAACGCTTTGCGGCGAAAGCGAAAATAATATGTAGCCTGAAATAGTTAGCCTAGCAGTAAGTTCAGAGTGCTAGCTGCCGATGAGATCGTCACTAAAACAAAATTCTCTCGCGAAAAATATCCCCAATATAGCCACGAACAACTAAGGGCACATTGCCAAAACACAACTACTGACCAAATTAACCATAAAAACAGCATTATGGAGATTCCCACTATAACTAGCGGTAAGCTAATGGTCGGTGCGCTCAAATAGACTGGAAGTAGGATTGTGCTTAAGGCTATAGCAATCAATATGTTGTGCACGCAAAAAACTTTCCATAACTTCTCATTTCTTATGATGTCCATATACATTCCCTGTATACCTAGCATAAATTCAGTAAAACCATCTCAGCGTTTGATTCCTATCAATACATAAGTTCTGCACAGGAATTGAAAACAGAAATTGGAGATGATTGGCTTATAAGGTCAGCTCACATGGCAACGGCCACAATGCTATAAGCAAGATCTCATGCAACTTTGGCCTGCACTTATTCGGCTTGCACTTACTTGCATTCAAGGGGAGCGGTATAAACGATATTATTGGTGTTTGAATTTTCGCCATCTCTTCATCACCATTCCTTTGGTTATTGCTGAAGTAGTTATTTTTGCGACTATCTTCAATTTAGACAGATTTATGCGTTTTATCCACTATGATTTATAGCGAGTGCGATTCTGCGCGTTGCGGTAACGAGCAAGGGTTAAATAGAGATCTGTATTTTTGACGCTGAAAGCTTCCGCGCATTAGACAATTGGTGTTACTAAAAACGCTACACAGTCTACTCAGGATATAGCCTATAGCAGCAGTAAACCGTTATTTGGGATTAATACCTAGCTCATCCCATAAATCATCAATCCGCTGTTGCACTGCCTTATCCATTACAATCGGTTCACCCCATTCACGATCGGTTTCACCGGGCATTTTATTTGTCGCGTCCATACCCATCTTTGAGCCGAGACCTGAAACGGGTGAGGCGAAGTCCAAATAGTCTATGGGCGTATTGTCGACCAGAACAGTATCTCTGGTTGGGTCCATCCTTGTGGTCATGGCCCAAATAACATCGTCCCAATTACGCACATCGACATCATCATCGGTGACGATAACAAATTTGGTATACATAAATTGGCGCAAAAACGACCACACACCCAACATGACGCGTTTAGCATGTCCAGGATATTGTTTTTTCATGCTGACTACCGCCATGCGGTAGGAGCAACCCTCTGGAGGGAGATAAAAATCGACTATTTCAGGAAATTGTTTTTGCAAAATAGGCACAAAAACTTCGTTGAGAGCCACGCCTAAAATGGCTGGTTCGTCTGGTGGGCGACCAGTATAGGTGCTGTGATAGATCGGATTTTTGCGATGGGTAATTCTATCAATGGTAAATACAGGAAAGGTTTCCACCTCATTGTAGTAGCCGGTGTGATCACCAAACGGTCCCTCTTGGGCTTCTTCGCCAGGCTGCAAAAAACCCTCGAGAATATATTCTGCTGTTGCAGGCACCTGCAGGTCGCTGCCAATACATTTGGCAACCTGAGTCTTTTCGCCTCTCAATAGGCCGGCAAAAGCATATTCAGACAGGGTATCAGGTA
>CBFHVP010000078.1:0-8458 GCA_965659315.1 uncultured Porticoccaceae bacterium
CAATAGGGCTATCGCTTTGATCACGGCTCCATGGGTTTCGCGGCCAGCAATAATCCGGATCGGTGGGGCGCCATTGTGCCCCTGAGCATTAAAATCCCAGCCCTGCTTAGCATAAAGACGCCAGCGCGCAGCAGCCAGACCACAGAATATTGCTGAAGAAGTACCACTGACGAATCCTGCCGCAGTGGTTTCCGGCAGACCCAGTAATTGTTGTAGCCAGCGCTCGCAGATTTCCTCCAGCTTTGCAGTGATAGGGGACATCACTTGCAACGCGGTGTTCTGATCCCAAAAGTCGGTCAGCCATTTGGTAGCCAGAGTTACCGGAATTGCACCACCGTTTACAAAGCCAAAATAGCGACCACCAGTCTGCGCCACAGAGGCGGGTGAACCATATTGATGCAGTAACTGAAGAATACTGCTAGCGTCATCACTAGCGCTCGGCATATTTTCAACAAAGTTATCTAGACTTGCTATAGCTTGCTGGGTTGGAAATACAGGACGATCAGTCACTCCCTCGGCGTACTCAAACGCATAGCCCCGAGCCTGCTCATAAAGAGCCTTGAGTTGCTGTTCAGCTTGCATTGTCTGGCGCAGCTTCATGCTAAATTTAACCTACTAGTTTTGATACTGACTATTCATTGGCAGTAAATCATAGACTAAAGTTTTAACAAAGCTAAAATGTAGCTGATAATCAACAACTATCAGTGGAAGAGTCTATGTACCAAGGAAAAACCCTAAGCCTACAAGCAATCGAAAATGGATTTGTCGAAATTAACTTTGATAGTCAATCCGGTTCAGTCAATAAATTTAATCAGGAGACTTTGGGCGAGCTTCAGGAGGCGGTGAACATTGTAGAGGGCGCGGCGGATATTCGTGGCCTATTACTGACCAGTGGCAAGTCAGTATTTGTGGTCGGCGCGGAT
This sequence comes from uncultured Porticoccaceae bacterium, assembly GCA_965659315.1. Classification (GTDB taxonomy): domain Bacteria; phylum Pseudomonadota; class Gammaproteobacteria; order Pseudomonadales; family Porticoccaceae; genus HTCC2207. Next base: position 924 of record CBFHVP010000078.1, read on the forward strand.
ATTACTGAATTTACCGATATGTTTGCGGCCCCCAAAGAAGAATTTTTACAGGGGACTCAACAGGCCAACAGCATTTTCACTCAGATTGAAGATTTACCTTTTCCCTCTGTGGCTGCAATTAACGGCTTTGCTTTAGGTGGTGGATTCGAAGTTTGTCTGGCCTGTGATAGCAGGGTAATCGCCTCAAATGCGGCCGTGGGTCTACCGGAAACTGGCTTGGGTATTTTGCCCGGCTGGGGCGGCACAGTGCGTTTACCGCGCCTGATTGGCTATGCGACTGCGGTGCAATGGGTCACCTCGGGCAACCAGCAGAAACCTGAGGCAGCATTGGCTGTAGGTGCCGTTGATGCTGTTGTCGCTCCTGAATCGCTGCGCGAGGCGTCTGTGGCACTACTGGCAGAGCTAGCCGATGGTAGTCGCGACTACAGTGCCCGTCGCAGCCAAAAACAGGGCCCACTGCCTGAGGCAACTGAAGAACTGAGCAGTCTATCAGAGAAGCTTCAGTCGATGGTTCAGGGCTCAGTAGGTAATCATTATCCAGCCCCCCTAAAGGTGGTTGAGCTAATGACCAAGGCGGCGACTGTGGGTCGCGATGAGGCCATTGCTATGGAAAATCTGGCATTTTATGAAATTTCACAGACACCACAGGCTCGGGCTCTGGTAGGTCTATTTCTCAATGAGCAATTTATTGCCAAAACAGCCAAAGGCTATGCTGCGGCTCTGGGTGAGAAATTGCCGCCTGTTGCCCAAGCGGGTGTTATAGGCGCCGGTATTATGGGTGGAGGCATTGCCTATCAGAATGCGGTGAGGGGGTTTTCCGTAGTGATGAAGGATATTGCTGAACCAGCGCTGGATTTAGGTATTAGTGAGGCTAATAAACTACTGGGCAAATCAATTAAACGGGGCAAGCTCAGTGAAGAGGGTGCTGTTGAGATAGTCAACAAGATAACCCCTACTTTGGATGACCAGGCTATTGTTGGCTGCGATATGTTGGTGGAGGCGGTGGTGGAGCTTGAATCGGTTAAGAAGCAGGTCTTGCCTGCGATCGAATCTCAGGTGTCAACTACCGCTATCATTACCTCCAATACGTCAACTATTAGTATTAATCGCTTGGCTGAGTCGTTGGTGCGCCCAGAAAATTTCTGTGGTATGCACTTTTTTAACCCAGTTCATGCGATGAAACTGGTCGAGATTATCCGCGGCGAAAAGACCTCAGATAAAACCATTGCCGCAGTGTGTAACTATGCCCTAGGCCTTGGTAAGAAGCCGATTGTGGTAAATGATTGTCCGGGATTTCTGGTCAATCGGGTACTCTTTGCCATGACCTTTGGTCTCGAGATGTTGCTGAAGGAGGGCGCTGATTTTCAACAGGTTGATAAGGTTATGGAGGCCTGGGGTCTACCTATGGGGCCGGCTTATCTTATGGATGTAATTGGTATTGATACTATTATCCACTGCTACAGCTCAATGATTGAGGGCCTACCTGAACGCTATATTAAAGGTGATAATTGGCCCACAGAAACTATCCATAACGCCGGCCGTTTGGGCCAAAAAAATGGTCTTGGCTACTATAAATATGAGCTCAATGACAAAGGCAAGCCCGCCAAATTAGTGGATCCTGAGGCAGTAGCTCTGCTTGAGTCGGTTGCCGGTCCAGCCCATCAGGTTGATGCTGCCGAGATTGTTGATCGCCTGTTAATTTCAATGGCAATGGAGATGCTGCGTTGTCTGGAGGAGGGCATTGTAGCGTCGCCTGCCGAAGCTGATATGGCGTTAATCTATGGCGTTGGTTTCCCCCCCTTTAGGGGAGGCATCTGCCGTTGGATGGATGAAGAGGGACTGCAGTCAATAGTAGATCGTGGTGACAAGTACGCACATCTCAGCGAATTGTACCGACCCACTGAAAAGCTTCGTCAGATGGCGGCGGATGGCCAATCGTTGTTTTCGTAGTATAGCGTTTGGGAAAAATTAACCTGAACTGTTAGACCTGCAAGCTGGGGCTATAAGGTCTAACAGCATAAATTAACTAGCACCCGGTCTTGCAGGGGAGCCCTGAAGAAAGGGGCCGTCTACACAGATACGTTGGCCATCGGGCGCGGCACAGGCGCCACAGATACCAACACCACATTTAGTCAGATAATCAATGGCACTAAAAATTTGATCATCGCGGCAGAATTCTCTCTGCACAGCGGCGGCTGCATGCACCATGGGCGCGGGCCCGCAGTTATAAAATACAAGCTTATCCAGCTCAGGCTGACTCATCTCCTGCAGTCGCGCACGCAATAGCTCGGTGACGACGCCTTTAAAGCCCTGACTGCCATCATCGGTGGCCACGTGCACCTCAGCGATTTGCTGACATTCTTCGAGGTAGTAGAGGCGCTCAGCGCTACGAGCACCAGTAAAGACTTCGGCATTGCCAAAGTCTCTGGCTAGCTGGTAGACAGCGGCCAAACCTGTGCCACCGGCCACCGCCATAATCTTGGAGTCCTCGGCTGGGGATACTGGTATGCCATGAGGGCCGCGCACATAGACTTCGCTACCCACGGCAAGATCCATTAGTTCATGGGTAAATAGGCCGACATCAATAACCGCTAATTGGAATGGGTCATCAGATAAAGCTGAGAATGGTTTCTCGCCAACACCTGGCACCCACAGAAAGACAAATTCACCGGCTTGGATATTAATTTTACGATCAAAGGTCAACACGCATATATCATCACAAACACGCTTATTATCCACCAACACAACAGGCTCAAAATCCATATCGATATCATAGCGAATATGACCCTCGGCTTTATCAGAATCAAAACAGATATCAGATTCAAGTTGATTGAAGTAGCTGGCCATATCCTCAGTGGTCATACCAGTAAGGGCGGAACCAACCCCGACAATTGTCGATCCGGCATTGATAAATTCACGGATATCGGCAGCACTGCTGGCGCCACCACAGCCAATAATAGGCAATTCGGTCACTGCGGAGATCTCACGCACACATTTTAGAGCGATTGGTAATACGCCTTTGCCTGACATACCCCCAGCGCCGTTACTGAGCACCGCATGACCATGTGATGAAGTGTAGCCGGGGCCTACGGTATTAATGGCGCACAGTGCATCCGCACCACCGGCAGCAGCGGCCAATGCTATTTCAGCAATATTAGACGTGTTAGGGGTTAGTTTTGGTATAACCGGAATATCTACAACCGCTTTCACCGCTGCTGTCACCTCACGAACAAGCTCGGGGTCTTGTCCCATCGCCATACCGTAACCCTTGGCATGAGGGCAGGATAGGTTGAGTTCGAGACCATTGGCTACAGGTGCCATAATCTTTGCCACCTCAACGAACTCCTCAACACTACCGCCAAAAATCGAGACTAATAAAAATCGATCTTCCGGAATACGCAGTTTCGCCATTGCTTCAGCGGCGGCATGTGCGCCTGGATTGGTCAGGCCAACTGCGTTAACGAAGCAGCCTGGCGCATACTGGCTATAGACCGGCTCGCGATTACCCGCGCGCACATCTGGGCCGACACTCTTGGTGGTGAGAACTCCCACTTGCGGCATATGATCAAATACATACTGAATAATGGAGGTGGCTGTTGTAACAATACCCGAAGGAATTGTGAATGGGCCTGAAAGGGTCTTGCCAAGAAAATCTGTGTTCAAGATAGTTTGCTCGAAACTGGTTGTAATGGGAATACTACGCAGTTGGTGATTATACCGATTTTATAAAATTAATCTGCTTCCATTTAAGCGTAAGTCCAGTTTATTACAGGCATAAAAAAAGGTGGAGAAAACTCCACCTTTTTTAGTGGGGATATACCTAGAACTGATTCATGGTGTTGTCTTTACCAGAGGCTTTAAGAGCAGCATCACCGGCAAAATATTCCTTATGGTCATCACCCATATCCGAGCCAGCCATATTCTGGTGTTTAACACAGGCGATGCCCTGGCGGATCTCCTTGCGTTGTACCCCAGCAACATAACCCAGCATGCCCTGATCACCAAAGTATTCTTTGGCTAGGTTATCCGTAGACAGTGCGGCGGTATGGTAGGTAGGCAAAGTGATTAGGTGATGGAAAATACCTGCTTGTTGCGCTGCATCAGCCTGGAAGGTGCGGATTTTATCGTCCGCCTCGGCAGCCAGTTGTGAATCATCATAGCTGGCGTTCATTAGATCAGCGCGATCATAGTCAGTCAGATCCTTGCCCGCTTCAGACCAAGCATCAAACACTTGCTGGCGGAAGTTCAGTGTCCAGTTGAATGAAGGTGAGTTGTTGTAAACCAATTTGGCGTTGGGTATAACCTTACGGATTTCATCGATCATACCGCCAATTTGGCCAATATGCGGTTTTTCAGTCTCAATCCAGATCATATCAGCGCCATTTTGCAAGCTGGTAATGCTGTCAAGAATACAGCGCGCCTCTCCGGTACCGGATTTAAATTGGAATAAATTACTGGCTAAGCGCTTGGGACGAACCAGCTTGCCGTTTTGATTGATGACAACGTCACCGTTATTCATCTCTTCAGGCGCAATCTCCTCAACATCAAGGAAACTGTTGTACTGATCGCCCAGATCACCTGGCTCATGTGTCACAGCAATTTGTTTGGTCAAACCAGCACCCAATGAATCGGTGCGCGCAACAATCACACCATCGTCAACACCTAACTCAAGGAAGGCGTAGCGAACGGCGTTGATTTTGGCTAGGAAATCAGCATGCGGAACAGTCACTTTGCCATCTTGGTGCCCACATTGTTTCTCATCAGATACCTGATTTTCAATTTGTATGCAGCAAGCACCTGCTTCAATCATTTGCTTGGCCATCAAATAGGTAGCTTCGGCATTACCAAAGCCGGCATCAATATCAGCGATAATTGGCACCACATGAGTCTGATAATTGTCGATTTTATCTTGGATCGCAGATTTCTCAGCACCTTCTGCTGCATCTAGCTCGCGGAATAGACCGCCTAACTCACGGGCATCGGCCTGGCGTAGAAAGGTATAAAGTTCGGCAATCAGAGAAGCAACAGAGGTTTTCTCATGCATTGACTGATCGGGGAGAGGGCCGAACTCAGATCGCAGAGCGGCAATCATCCAGCCAGAGAGATAGAGGTATTTTTTATCGGTAGAGCCAAAGTGTTTTTTGATTGAAATCAGCTTTTGCTGGCCAATAAAGCCATGCCAGCAGCCCAGTGATTGTGTATAGGCGCTAGGGTCTTTATCGTATTGCGCCATATCTGCGCGCATGATGCCGGCGGTGTACCGAGCGATGTCTATACCAGTTTGAAAACGGTTTTGTGCACGCATACGGGCAGCAGATTCAGCATTAATCGCGCTCCATCCTCCTGACATGCTTTCTTTAAGCTGATTAACAGCGGCGATATTGTTTGAATATGTTGACATGAAAACCTCGTTATCAAATAGTTGATTGACTGTGGGATCAGTTTAGGTATCATGCCTACATTAATCTAATTGATAGTTTGTATTTCGGGCATTCCTTTTATGAATATATCTAGAGTTGATCTTAATTTGCTGGTGTACCTCGATGTGTTACTGCGTGAATGCAACGTCACCAGAGCAGCTGAAGAGCTAGGTATTAGCCAACCGGCGATGTCTAATAGCTTGCGCCGCTTACGCGATTTATTCAATGATCCCATTTTGGTGCGTACCAGCGATGGTATGACACCGACAGATAGAGCTTTAGAACTGCAGCCTATGGTGCGTTCGGTGTTATCGGCAGCAGAGCAAGCTATATTGCCGACTGCTGAATTTGATCCCAGTAGCTCCTCACGTATTTTCCGAATTACTGCCAGCGACTACACAGAGTCTACTTTGCTGCCGCGGTTACTGCAGGAGCTATTCAAGCGAGCTCCCGGCATCAGACTGGATATTATGACCCCCAGTGATATCAGCTTCCATGATGTCGAACGCGGTAAAGTCGATCTTGTGATTAATCGCTTCGATAACTTGCCACAATCCTTTCACAAGGTGCATCTTTGGGATGATAGCTTTTCTTGTATGGTCAGCGCCGGTAATCCGGTTAGACATAACTGGAATCTAGACAGTTACTTGGCAGGCAAGCATGTGTGGGTCAGTAAAACGGGTATGGGTGTTGGCGTTGGTATGACACCTGATGACGTTCAGCGCTTGGGTTGGGTCGATGAGGCTCTATCTAAGCAGGGTGCTAAGCGCGATATATCGGTATTTACCCGCCATTATCAAGCGGCACTGTTGCTTGCTGAACAAGATAATCTAATTGTTACTATGCCCAGTATGGCGGCACAGATGATGCGTCAAGATGCCAATGTGGTCATTTTAGACCCGCCTTTTGAGATCCCGCGGATGCGACTTGAAATGGTCTGGAGCCCATTGCTGCAACATGATCCCGGTCATCGCTGGTTGCGTCATTTGATCAAGACGGTATCTGGAAAAATGCAACCATAAGACGGTATTCGCGTACTGAATACTAGAGATACAAGCCATCCATTTGGCAAATCTAGAGGTAACCCATAGACTCACTTCCAATGTCAAATGGAGAGCATAACAATGATTAAGCCTATAGAGCATTCAGGTCTGCAAATTGCCCCAGTTATTTATACCTTAGTCAGCGACGAAATCTGTCCCGCGGTAGGGATCGATGCTGACCAATTTTGGCGCGGGTTTGCCGATATAGTCTATCGTTTTGCGCCGCGAAACATTGCTCTGCTAGATAAGCGAGAGAAACTTCAAGAGCAGATAGATCATTGGCATCAGAGCAACGCTTTTGATTATGATGCCTATAAAGCCTTTCTGCAGGAAATTGGCTACCTGATACCTGAGGGGCCCGAGCTTACCATCAGTCCACAGCATGTCGATAGCGAGATAGCGGTACAAGCAGGTCCTCAGCTAGTGGTGCCGATTATGAATGCGCGGTTTGCTCTAAATGCAGTCAATGCGCGCTGGGGTAGCCTCTATGATGCTCTGTATGGCAACGATGTTATTGGCGAAGACGGCGGCGCTGAACGAGCGGGTGCCTATAATCCTGTTCGCGGGCAGAGAGTCATTGAGTATGGTCGTGATTTTCTCGATCAAGCGGTGCCTCTAGCTGAGGGTAGTCATCATCAAGCTAGTGCCTACCGACTTGAGAGTGGTGCATTACAGGTGTTGCTAAGTGATGCTACGGTTACTGTGTTACGCCATCCACAGCAACTAGTAGGGTATCTTGGTATTCCCGATTCGCCTGACTCAGTTTTATTTAAAAACAATAATTTACATATCGAAATACAAGTAGATCCTAACCATAATATTGGCGCTACTGATTTGGCCGGAGTTAAGGATATAAGACTCGAGGCGGCTCTCACAACCATCATGGACTGTGAGGACTCGGTGGCCGCGGTAGACGCGCAAGATAAAGCACTGGCTTATCGCAACTGGCAGGGTTTAATCGATGGCACATTGGAAGAAACCATCAATCGTGGTGATAGCAGCTTTGTGCGGCGGATGAACGATGACCCTAAGTTTTTAGATACCAATGGTCAACCCTTTGTGCTCAGAGGCC
>CBFHVP010000079.1:0-8450 GCA_965659315.1 uncultured Porticoccaceae bacterium
AAGCCAACACATCGGCATGAGCGCCCACTTCAAAACGATAGACCGAAGAATTGCCGGTGCCATCTTTTTTTATCCAGTCCTTAATGATCATCACTTCACCGGGGTAATCAAACAGTTCATCCAAACTGCCGGTGATAATAAGATCGAGATCTAGACACAACACCTTGCCTTTGAGGTCATAAAGTGTCTCGGCAAAAACCGCTAGCTTGTTCCATCCGCGCTCGGGCCCAGCGAGATCGACTGATAGTTCGGGCAGTGGAAATACTTCCACTTGGTCATGCAGTCCAGTCGCGTCCTCAGTTAGGCAAACAAAACGAAACTCTCTAGTTAGGTTACGTGCAACCATCGAGTAAAGGGTATTCACATAGTCTGCTGGATACTTCGTACCCCACTTCATGCACAGAACATTGACCACTTCGCTAGATACCGCCATTCACTCTTCTCCGAATAATGCTAAATTATTTTAAGCTAAAGCTATTCAGCAACCGGTGCCAGCCAATGCGAGTATTTGTCCGATTTACCGCGCACCAAATCAAAATAGGCGGATTGCAAGGCGGTAGCAACTGGCCCGCGTTTACCCGAACCAATAATACGACTGTCATATTCACGGATTGGCACCACCTCTGCCGCGGTACCAGTGAAAAAAGCCTCATCGGAGATATACACTTCATCACGAGAAATTCGCTTCTCGCACACCTCAATACCTTGATCAGCGGCCAGTTTGAAAATGGTATCTCTAGTAATACCATCCAAGCAGGAGGTTAGGTCCGGCGTGTAAATAACGCCGTTGCGCACAATAAATAAGTTCTCAGCACTGCCCTCTGCGACATAGCCCTCGGGGTCGAGCATAATCGCTTCGTCGCAACCGGAGTCCAATGCCTCGCGCAATGCCAGCATTGAGTTAATATAGTTGCCGCTGGCCTTAGCTTTTACCATGGTGATATTGACATGGTGTCTGGTGTAGGACGATGTGCGTACCTTGAGTCCCGTTTCCAACGTTTCTGGCGACATATAGGACGGCCAATCCCATGCGGCGATACCGACATGAACCTTAAGGCCCTCTGCGCGTAGGCCCATACCTTCAGAACCCAAAAACACCAGCGGACGAATATAAGCGGCATCCAATTTATTAGCACGGATAACTTGGCGATGCGCAGCACAGATTTCGTCCTGAGTATAGGGCACCTCGAGATGCAAAATCTTGGCTGAGTTAAACAGGCGTTTGATATGATCTTCTAGCCGGAATATACAGGTGCCATTTTTCGCTGTCTCATAGGCGCGAATGCCTTCAAAAACACCAGTGCCATAATGCAGTGAGGACGTCAGGAAATGCGTCTGCGCATCCCGCCAGTCAACCATCTCACCATCCATCCAAATAAAACCATCGCGGTCCGAAAACGACATCGACCTTATCCTCTCTGTATCAACTATTTTCAAATACTGTCTGCCACTGGTTAATCACGTTATTGCGGCAGTCTAAAAATTCCGATGCGGGTACTTTTGCCGGTTGATTTTGCAATTGCAGCCGATGCCCTGCGGAACGGTAAATCTTGTAGGCGTCTATTAATAGTTGTGATTGTTGCTCCGTCAGCAGACCCTCCTGGGCCAATATCTCCAGTATACGGATGGTATCAGTCCATTGGGCTATTGAGGGCTTATCACAAGACCAAGCCAAGACCGCGAATTGAACCATAAATTCAATATCGACGATACCTCCACTGTCCTGCTTGAGGGCAAATTTGCCATCTTTATGATCTTGACCTAGGTGTTTGCGCATTTTTTCACGCATTTCTTGCACTTCTGTAGCTAAAACACGTAAGTCTCTTTGGCGCCGTAACGTGTTTTTACGCACCACTTCAAACGATTCCGCCAGGCTGCTATCGCCAGCCACCGCTCTGGCACGTACCAGCGCCTGATGCTCCCAGGTCCAAGCTTGAGATTGCTGATATTTTTCAAAGGCCGCTAAACTTGAAACCAGCAGACCAGAATTGCCCGATGGCCTGAGGCGCATATCAATTTCATAGGCCATACCCGATGCTGTTGCAGTCGACAGCAAATGAATAATTCGCTGGCCCAAGCGAATAAAAAAAGTACTCGCGTCAATACTTCGGGGGCCTTCTGTCACCTGATTGGGCAAGGCATTGTGCAGAAAAACCAGATCTAGGTCTGATTTATAACCCATTTCCAAGCCGCCCATTTTGCCATAGGCAACGACGACAAACCCCGGTGTCTGTGCCGCCGAGGCCTCATCGCTTGGCGGCACACCATAGGTGGCCTGCAACTGATCCCAAGCCACATGTGTCACATGCTCAACCACCACCTCGGCAATCCAAGTAAGATAATCACTGACCTGCATTAATGGCAGTGCGCCAGTCACCTCACAAGCTGCAGCACGCAGCGTAAAAGAGCGGCAGAAATAGCGGATAACCTCCATTTGCTGCTCCATATCATCACTGCTCACACGCATGGTCTGTTGTCGCAACTGATCCCGTAGGAATGGTTTTTCTGGTGCGGTATACAATGTCCGTGGATCCAACAACTCATCTAACAGTGCTGGATAGGCGGCTAACTCACTGGCAATCCAACTGCTGCGCTCACAGAGTAAACAAAGCTGTTCAAGCGCCTGAGTATTTTCCACTAACAGAGCAAGGTAAGCGCTACGGCGCAGTATTTCCTGCAGTAATGTCAGTACTCGCGATAATGTGTCTTCACCACAGTTGGCACAGATCTGTAAGACTCTAGGCATCAACGTATTCAGCCTTGTGCGCGGCAAATCACCGAGCACCTGCAGCGCTTTTGACTGGTAGAAGTTCATCAATCGATCCACATGTTGCTGAGCTTCTCTATAACCAAGTTGGTTAAGGTATTGATGGATATGTTCACTATCTGGGTTATGCAGCCATTCTATGGCCGTATCATCACTCGAATCCGCCACATCATCTGTTTTAGCCGCGTTAATAATCGCAGCGAAACTGTGACTGACTAACTGGCGATGATGGTGTAATTGTGCGTAAAAATTTTCATAGTCGGTGTAGCCCATCAGTCGAGTCAGCCGCACTTGGCCGAGCTTATCCGCCGGTAGTTGTTGCGTTTGCTTATCGGCTATCCCCTGTAATGCATGTTCCGTGTTGCGCAAAAACTCATAGGCTTCACAGAGGTTTTGCTGCTCGGCAGGCTCCATCAACCCCTCTTCGACCAATACCTCTAATGCCTTATGCAGCGACTGGGTTTGTAAGGCGTGGTTTTTGCCGCCTCGAATCAATTGAAAGGTCTGAGCGATAAATTCAACTTCGCGAATACCTCCCGAGCCTAATTTAATATTGTCCTGCATACCCTTGCGAGTCACCTCACGGACAATACTGCGTTTTAAATCTCGAAGAGAGTCAATGGAGCCGTAATCCAAATACTTGCGGTAAACAAACGGTTTCAGTATCTGCACTAAATCCTCGGCCGCCGCGGTATCGCCAGCAACCACACGCGCCTTTATCATCGCGTAGCGTTCCCAGTCGCGACCCTGAGTCAATAGATATTCCTCTAGAGCGGCAAAATTCATCACCAATCCACCGCTCTGACCATAGGGCCGCAAGCGCATATCAACGCGGAAGACAAAACCCTCAGCACTGTGTTTATCTAATACAGCAATCAGCTTTTGCCCCAGTCGAGTAAAAAACTCCTGATTGGTCACGCTTCTAGCAGCACCGATGGTCTGTCCTGCATCTGGATAGACAAAAATCAGGTCGATATCGGAGGAAATATTGAGTTCATAGGCACCCATTTTGCCCATCGCGATCACCAGCAGTTGCTGTTCTTTACCACAGGCATCCACAGGGCTACCCAGTTCACTAACAGTAAGCGCATGTAAGCGCGCTAGCGCCACATTGATACAGGCTTCCGCTAATAGCGTGGTCTCTCGGGTGGTTTCGAGCATCGGGGCGCGACGAGTAAAATCTCGCCACACAATACGAAGCATTTCCCGACGTCGAAAATGGCGCAACTGCATCATCAGTTGTTGCTCCGAACAGTCGTCATCCAGCTGAGACTCCAGTGCCTGACGATAGTCATTGGCGTCATAGCGACGCAATAAATCACCGCAATCAACTAACTGTTTAAACGCTGTCGGGTCCATTGCCGCCTGAGTCGCGACAAAGTCACTGGCACCCCACAGCAACTTTAACTCGGCAGTAAACTGAGGGTCTTGTAATTGCTGCTGCAACCAATCTGGGTCAGGATCGACTTGCTTAAAATGATCAAGATGACATCGATAGGCCTCGTCCAATAATGCTGTTTGCTCTGTTGTCATCATTAACCCATGAGTTTTTTAGTACCTAGTGGCGCAATATCACCAATAACAGGATAAATTATCTATCGGGCAATTAGGCTGAATTATCCGCTCTCGCTAATATTCTAAACAAACATGGCAAGAGTAGATACTGACTACTGAATAACCGCAGAACAGTCTGATCAGACAGAAATAGGTAAAGTGTATTCATACAGACTTGACCCTGTCACCCTATCGATAATGACAATCACTGATGTAAGGTCGAAGAAACTATCTTTAGCCACACAATCTACAGGGCTGTTTGTAGCGCAACGCGTGGTATAATCACCGCATGAATAAGCACAGTTACGTAGAGTTCTTTCGTCAGACCTCGCCCTACATTCACGCTCACCGTGGCAAGACCTTTGTTATCGCCCTTGAAGGTGATGCGGTGTTGCAGGGTAATTTTCATAGTACCATTCACGATATTGCGCTCCTGCAGAGCCTAGGTATTCGAGTGGTTTTGGTACATGGTGCTCGCCCGCAAATTGATAAACGCCTAGATCTATCGGGACTCACCTCAGAATTCCATGACGGTATGCGTATTACCAGTGCCGAGAGCATGCTCTGTGTTAAAGAGGCTGTGGGTAGTACAAGATTACAGATTGAATCAGAACTCAGTATGGGCCTGCCCAACTCCCCTATGCATGGCGCGAAAATTCGTGTGCTCGGTGGCAATTTTATTACTGCCAAACCGGTGGGTATACGCGATGGCGTCGACTTCCAGCGCACTGGAGAGATACGCCGTATCGACGCCTCAGCACTTGAGCATCAACTTATTGATGGCGCTATGGTACTACTCTCGCCATTGGGTTTTTCACCCACCGGTGAAACCTTTAATCTCAGCTATCAAGAAGTGGCCGCACAGACGGCCATTGCCCTTAATGCCGAAAAACTTATTTTTGTCAGCCGCGCTGAGGGAATCTTTGATGACGCTGATTTACTGCGCAACTTATCACTCGCTGCGCTTGAACAGCTAGTACCAACGTCACCGCTGCCTCAGCAACAGCTGTTAAATATGGCTGCGCAAGCCTGTCGTCATGGCGTTGACAGAGTGCATGTAGTCGGCTGTGAGGTCGATGGTGGCCTACTGACAGAATTGTTCACTCGCGATGGTAGCGGCACGCTATTAATGAAAAATCATTCTGAGGTCATCAGACCGGCAACTATCGATGATGTCGGCGGCATCCTCGACCTTATCGGGCCACTGGAGGAACAAGCAGTGCTGGTGAAGCGCTCGCGAGAGCTTTTGGAAACCGAGATTTCTCGCTTTATGCTGGTGGTTCATCCCGAAGGACTACTGTTGGGTTGCGCAGCGCTTTATCCAACCTCGGAGCAGGGCATTGGCGAGCTAGCCTGTGTCGCCACTCATCCTGAATTTCACGGTCAGGGTATTGCCTCAAGACTGTTTGACGCCATCGTCGCAGATGCGCAACAGCAGGGTTTAAACAGGCTATTTGTGTTGACTACGCAGACTGCACATTGGTTTGTTGAGAAAGGTTTTACTGAGGCCAACCTTGATCAACTGCCATTACAGAAACAGTCACTTTATAATTATCAACGCAATTCCAGAATATTTAGCAGGGCGATCTAAGCCATAGCTCTGTTGCACAACTAGAGAATTTAACAAGGAAAACTTGATGCCTAAGTATCGCTCTCACACTACTACTCAGGGTCGCAATATGGCCGGCGCCCGCGCTTTATGGCGCGCTACCGGCATGAAGGATGATGACTTTAACAAACCGATGATTGCCATTGCCAACTCGTATACGCAGTTTGTCCCCGGCCATGTGCATTTAAAAGATATGGGTGATCTGGTAGCGGCAGAGATCGCTAAAGCGGGTGGTATCGCTCGCGAGTTCCATACTATTGCCGTCGATGATGGTATTGCTATGGGCCACGATGGCATGCTCTATTCACTGCCTTCGCGGGATGTTATTGCCGACTCCGTGGAGTATATGGTCAATGCGCATTGTGCTGATGCGCTGGTTTGTATTTCCAATTGCGACAAAATAACCCCAGGCATGTTAATGGCGGCAATGCGGCTTAATATTCCGGTTATTTTTGTTTCCGGCGGGCCAATGGAAGCGGGCAAAACCAAACTAGCCGAACATAAACTCGACCTCGTTGATGCCATGGTTATCGCTGTTGATGATAGTGCCAGTGATGAGAAGGTCGCCGAATACGAACGCTCTGCCTGTCCAACCTGTGGTTCTTGTTCAGGTATGTTTACCGCTAACTCGATGAACTGTCTGACCGAGGCACTTGGTTTATCTCTACCGGGCAATGGTACTGTACTGGCTACCCATTCCGATCGCCGTGAACTGTTCCAAGAGGCCGGTCGCACCATCGTGAAGATGGCGCGCCAGCATTATGAGCAGGACGATTACTCCGTTCTACCTCGATCAATTGCCAATTTTAAAGCGTTTGAAAATGCTATGACTCTGGATATCTGCATGGGCGGCTCAACCAATACTATTTTGCACCTCTTGGCTGCTGTGCAAGAAGCCGGCATCGACTTTGATATGGGCGATATTGATCGCCTCTCACGCAAGGTACCCCAGCTGTGTAAAGTGGCCCCTAATACTCCTGAATATCATATTGAAGATGTTCATCGCGCCGGCGGTATTATGGGTATCATGGCAGAGCTAAACCGTGCCGGCTTAATTCATGGCGATTTACCCACCGTGCACTCGCCAAGCATGCAAGAGGCGCTGGATAAATGGGATATTGTCAGCGGCCATGTCACGGATGAGGTAAAAATATTTTACAAAGCCGGCCCCGCCGGTATTCCCACGCAAACCGCTTTTAGTCAAAGCACCCGATGGCCTTCACTGGATGCCGATCGCGAAGGCGGCTGTATCCGCAATCTCGACAATGCCTTCAGCCTAGAGGGGGGGTTAGCGGTACTCACAGGTAATTTGGCACCGGATGGCTGTGTGGTTAAAACCTCCGGCGTCGATGAGTCTATTCATGTTTTTGAGGGACCCGCATTTATTACTGAAAGTCAGGATGAGGCGGTGGATTGTATCCTTAATGATGAAGTTAAAGCCGGTGATGTAGTAATTGTTCGCTACGAGGGTCCTCGCGGTGGGCCGGGTATGCAGGAAATGCTCTATCCCACCAGCTATATCAAGTCAAAAAATCTCGGCAAGGCCTGTGCCCTAATTACCGATGGTCGCTTTTCTGGGGGCACATCCGGTCTATCCATTGGCCATGTGTCACCTGAGGCTGGAGCCGGTGGCAATATTGGCTTGGTACGCAAAGGCGATACTATTCGTATTGATATTCCCAATCGCAGTATCGATGTGTTGATTTCTGATGCCGAGTTAGAGGCTCGTCGCGCCGAACAGGATAAGTTGGGTTGGCAACCGGCACAGGAACGACCACGCAAAGTGACCGCTTCATTAAAGGCCTATGCCAAACTGGCAACCAGTGCCGATAAAGGGGCAGTAAGAGATTTATCGCAGTTGTAGATAGGTGTTTTAGGTTGGTATCGATAAAAAAGCCCAGTCTGTAAACTGGGCTTTTTTGGTTTGACGGTAAGCTTACGCTTTACTGCAACTCGGTACCGTGGCACCTACATCACGTAACTTACCTAAACGCGTGCCCTCAGCATCGGCATACTGAATCCACTGTTTAGGATAGCGTTTGCTTTTCTTATCTTTCGCTGCTTTTAATGACTTTTGGAAAGCCGAGATCGCGTCCTTATAACAATGCAGGTTAATCAGCGCATTACCCATCACCAGATAATTAGCGTCAGGGCGTTTAACACCACCTTTTTTCGCTGCCTTAACCGCTGCTCTGTAGGCTTCTTTATCGCGACCCAGATCTAAATAGATCCCTGCTAAGCGCGACTGCAAGTTACCTTTATCGGAAAATCTCGATGCGCTTTCAAGCGCCTTAAGTGCCTTTTTAAGATCTTTCGACTGATACCAAGCTGTGCCTAAGATCTCGAGATGCTTAGCATTGCGCTCAATGATCTTATCATTCATACCCTTTTCAATAATCTTGGCCGCGCGATAAGGCACCTCTGCACCCAAATACATATAGGCCATACTCATGACTTGGCTCTCTTTGTCCAACTGACCATTGAGATAGACAACTTCGGTTGCTACCAAACGGTCAGATT
>CBFHVP010000080.1:0-8430 GCA_965659315.1 uncultured Porticoccaceae bacterium
CTTCCCCCAACATTAATACATTTTCACTATCGAGATCGTCGTGCTGTATTTCTTTTTTTGTGGCTAGCGGGTGACTGTCTGGCAACAAAACAACAAAGGGTTCATCGTAGAGTGGCTGCACCACCACGTCTGGCTCTGTGAACGGCAGGGCAACAATAATGACGTCCACTTCACCACTGCGCAGGCGTTTGCGCAAGGTGCTGGTGTATCCCTCTTCTATCACAAGGGGCATTTCGGGGGCATCTTCCTGCAACGGCGGGATAAAGTGCGGGAACAGATAGGGACCGATGGTGAAAATGGCGCCGACATGTAGCGGGCTATTAAGCTGGTCCTTGCCGGAGCTGGCAATATCCTTGATAGCCGCGGCCTCTTCAAGAACTCGCTGAGACTGGGCGACAATTTTTTCTCCGACCGGCGTTAAGCGAACGCTATTTTTTGAACGCTCAAAAACATCGATACCCAATTCACTTTCGAGTTTTTTAACCGCTATACTCAGCGTTGGTTGACTGACATTACAGCGTTCGGCAGCTTGGCCAAAGTGCTGAACCTGCGATAATGTCACGATATATCTGAGTTCTGTAAGGGTCATAAAGGTATCCGAGCATAGTCTTGGAGTTAATAGGCTAATAATAGCTAATATTTATTGAAGAGAGAAGATTAATTGAAAATTTTGTTAGCTGGATGTGGTGATATTGGACAACGTACGGCAATGCGACTTGCCGAGCACCAGTGCTTTGGTCTCAGGCGCCAGCCTGATAAGCTGCCCTCGGCGATTAAGCCCATTACTGGGGATATGACTAATACTGATCAGTTGCTGCGTATACTGGATCAGCAGTTTGATGTGGTGATAGTGACATTGACCCCCAACAGTTTTACCGAGCAAGCCTATCGTGAGGCTTATTTGGCGGGCGCCAAAGCACTAGCCGCAGTAATGGATCAGGTTTCATCAAGGCCTAAGCTGGTGCTATGGGTGTCGAGTACCAGTGTCTACGGCAATAATCAGGGTGAATGGGTCGATGAGTTGTCGCCTACGTTACCCCAATCATTTTCCGGCAGACTGTTGCTTGAAGCCGAACAGATTATTGGGGGATTACCCTGTTCCCACAGTATCGTGCGTTTTTCAGGTATCTATGGACCTGGGCGCGAAAGACTATTGACTCAAGTACGAGCTGGGAAAGGGCGCCCTTCTGAACCGCAGCAATGGAGCAATCGCATTCATGCCGACGATTGCGCTGGGGTTTTGGCCCATTTAATTGGCCGTTTCGCCGATGGCGCCAGTCTAGATCCAGTCTACGTCGGCACCGATTGTTTGCCGGTCACGCAACATGACTTACGCAACTGGATGGCTGCTCAGCTGGGAGTAACCTTGGAGGATGAAATAGTGGTGCAGAAATCAATTCGGCGCTGCAGTAATCAACGCCTTTTGCAGGCCGGATACAAATTTATTTACCCAAGCTATCAGGAAGGGTATTTGTCGCTGATCAATGCTCGGTGAACCACCGCGTGGTCAGATAACTAGAATACCATCCATTTCTACCTGTGCGTCTTTTGGTAATTGATTCACGCCAATTGCCGCACGCGCAGGGTAAGGCTGTTGAAAATATTGGCTCATAATCTCATTGACCGTGGCAAAATGGCTGAGGTCGGTGAGAAAAATATTGAGTTTAACCAGATGACTTAAATCGCCACCGGCGGCCTCACAAACAGCGCTAAGATTTTTGAATACCTGATGGATCTGCGCGCTGATATCACCCTCAACTAAGGTCATGGATACGGGGTCTAACGGAATTTGCCCAGAGAGATAAACCGTGTTGTTGACCTTTACCGCTTGGCTGTAGGTGCCTATGGCGGCAGGGGCGCTGTCGGTATGGATAACGGCTTTATTGGTCATTGTAATCTCCTTGTGTTACTGATTTTTTACGCGATAGATACGTCGTACAGGTTTTAAACTGCGTGCACGGCGCAGAATATCAGCCAGATGAACGCGATTTTTTACCGTTAGCACAACATCGACAATACTGGTGTAGGGGTCTTTTTCGTTGACATTAATTTGTTCGATGGTGGCATCTTCTTCCGTCATTCTGGACGCCAGAGCGGCAATAAAGCCGCGTTCTGGAGTAATTTCTACTTTTATTTCTACCGGAAATTCTCCGCCTACCATTGCTGACCAAGTGAGAGGCATACATTTTTCTGGATTGGAACGAATCTCCTTCAAATTACGACAGGATTCGAGATGAATAACCAGCCCTTTACCGGGTGACATATGACCCAAAATTGGGTCTCCGGGAATAGGGTAACAACAGCGCGCATATTGCAGCAGCAGACCCTCGGAGGCATCAATTACCACGGGTAGTGTAGAGTTCTTTTTATCGTCAGCGATTTTTCGTTTACTTGCGGGAACCAGCAGATTGGCCACGGCAAAAGGTACGCTGTTACCCAGTCCAATTTGTTGCAGTACAAATTCAAAGGTCGGCGCACCGGTCTCTTTGAGCAGACGTTTGATCTGCGATTTTTTAAGCTCATTATATTTGGTGCCTAGATTGGCCAGAGCTTGGTCTAACAGACGTTTGCCTAAATTAACAGATTCATCATGTTGCTGATTTTTTAGGAAGTGACGAATGGCGCTACGTGCCTTTGCCGTCACCACAAAGTTAAGCCAGTTAGGATTAGGTTGTGCGCCAGCGGTACTGATAATTTCGATTTTCTGACCGCTTTCCAAATGCTGTGATAAAGGGGTTAATTCGCCATCGACCCGACAGGCGATACAGCGATCCCCCAAGCCTGTGTGTACGGAGTAGGCAAAGTCAATGGGCGTTGCATTAGAGGGTAGCTCAACAATTGTGCCCTTCGGCGTAAACACATAGATCTCATCGGGGAACAGATCTGCTTTAACATGCTCAAGAAACTCCAGTGAATCACCGGCCTGTTTTTGCATTTCCAACAGTCCCTGAACCCAGCGCGTCGCTCGACGCTGATGACCGTCACCGGCTTTGCTGCCAACTTTGTATTCCCAGTGGGCGGCAATACCATAATTGGCCATGCGCTCCATTTCATGGGTGCGGACCTGCACTTCGATCAGAACACCGTGCATGCCAACCAGAACGGTATGCAGTGATTGGTAACCATTGGCTTTGGGTATGGCGATATAGTCCTTGAATTCTCCTGGCACTGGTTTAAAAATATTGTGCATTATGCCAAGGGTTCTGTAGCAATCATCGACATTGTCGACGACCAGTCGGAAAGCAAATACATCCATAATGTCACGAAAAGATTTTTTCTTTTCACGCATTTTGAGGTAGATGCTCCACAGGTGTTTCTCACGACCTTTTACCAGAGCATCGAAAGATTCACGTTCCAAACGCAGTTCAATAGCTTGGTGAATTTCGGCGACAATCTCTTTGCGGTTTTTGCGTGCCGCTTTCATAGCTTCACGCAAACGTCGGTGGCGCAGTGGATACATGGCGGCGAAGCCAAGATCCTCAAATTCAATACGAATATCATTGATGCCAAGACGCTGGGCAATAGGCGCATATATATCCAGCGTCTCACGCGCTACTCGCCGGCGTTTTTCTGGCGCTAACCCGCCGAGAGTGCGCATATTGTGCAATCGATCTGCGAGCTTAACCAACACCACGCGAATATCTCGGGACATCGCCAAGGTCATTTTTTGGAAGCTTTCGGCCTGCTGTTCCGCTTTGGTCTCAAATTCAATTTCCGTCAGCTTACTGACACCATCGACCAGATCGGCGACGGTGCGACCAAAGCGCCGGCTAATTTGGCCTTTAGTGGCGCCAGTATCCTCGATTACATCGTGCAGTAGCGCTGCCATAAGACTCTCGTGATCCATATGCATATCAGCGAGGATATTGGCAACAGCGAGAGGGTGAGTAATATAGGGGTCGCCACTTTGCCGCATTTGGCCAAGATGGCATTTTTCTGAGTAGATATAGGCGCGCTCAACTTTAGCGACCTGTTTTTCGTCGAGATAGGAGGACAGCTTATCTGTGAGAACTGTAAGCACGGTTAGGCCGCCCTCCCCATAGGATGACTGGCGGGTTAAACGGCGGGCTCTTCAGGCGCTTCAGAGGCGTCTTCGGCATCAACAATTTCATAATCCTGAACCACTTCCGTGAGAATATCAGCGGTTACTAGGCCCTGCGCAATTTCACGCAGTGCTACAACGGTAGCCTTGTCATTCTCTTCTTCTACTAGAGTGGGTCGGCCTTCAACGGCAATTTGACGTGCGCGCTTTGAGCCAACCATCACCAACTCAAAACGGTTATCCACGTGGTTTAAACAATCTTCAACAGTAATTCGAGCCATTTTTTTTCCGCCAGACGTAAAAATTAAACGATTTTGCAGAGCAAACCTGCAAGGGTCGGCAAGTTTACCTAATGCGAGGGTTTACGACAATAAATCTGACAGTAATTTTTCGTGCCCTTGAATGGGCATTTTACAGCGTTGGGCGCTGATAATACCCTTAAGCTGCTCCAATGCTAGATCAAAGTCGTCATTAATCACCAAGTAATCCGCTTCTATATAATGGCTCATTTCTTCGGTTGCTGCGGCAATACGCTTATTGATCACCTCGATATCGTCTTGGCCACGGCCATTGAGGCGCTCTCGGAGCGCTTGTTTACTCGGCGGCAAGATAAAAATACTTTTACTCTGGGCAAACTGTTGGCGCACTTGTTCGGCACCCTGCCAATCGATCTCAAGAATAACATCGGTACCAGCATTTAAGGTCTCTTGAACCCATTGTCGGGAAGTGCCATAAAAGTTGCCAAATACTTCGGCATGTTCGAGAAAGGCATTATCTGCAATCATGCTTCGAAAGGTTTGCTGGCTGACAAAGTGATAATTTACAGCGTCTTTTTCACCGCTTCGGGCAGCTCGAGTGGTATGCGAGATTGAGGCTTGAATATTGTCTATACGTGCAAGAATTTGTGCCACGAGACTGGTCTTGCCTGCGCCGGAGGGTGCGGAAATAATAAATAACGTGCCTTGAGCCATAGCGTAAACGAGTTCCTTACCTAACCATTACTAGGAGTGGAGATTATTCCAGATTCTGCAGCCAGTGTACTAAAAATTTTTACTCTTGCCCGTCGGGATCAAAAATACGATTCAAATAGTCGGCTAGGCGAAGGCCAGCTATTAACAAACGTTGTTCAAGAATGGTTTTACTGCGCTCGATGTAGTCTGTTGTAAGGGTTCCCTTTGTTTGCTGTGGTAGCGCAAAGCCATAGACCTGATGGCGCAGGGCCTTGGATTCTCTAGCCCAGTCGACAAACTGAGATTGCCGCCACTGTTTATCGTGCAGATTATTGTGCTGATCTTGATGTCGCAAAAGGTAGCGACTGTAATGCTGTGGCGTTTTGTTTTCTGTGTTTAGAATCAGGCTGTCCCACACTTGGTGGAGGTTAACCGTCTTGTTTTGATCGGGCCATTTCACTGTAATGGCATTGCCACCGCGATCAGCACGCCGGCCAACATGCAGTGGTTGATGAATATCGGCGACAAAATGGCTAAAGAACAACAATGACTCACGCCGTTGCTGCTTGCTCAGTTCGGGGTTTTGCAACTGCCCATAGAAGTAGTCAAGGGCTGAAAGCACATCTCCATCGCTATGGCGGTTAAAGTCACTAAATTGCTCGCCATCGTCGATGCTAACATAGTGCCAGTATCTGGACTGGCGCCAATTGGGCAGATGACGTATTTTATCGGGCCATAAACTAAGCTCACTGAGATCATCGTAATCGACGATGCTATTGATGGCGGCGGCAGTCTTATCACTTATATGATTTTGCGCAATCAAAACAACGATACGATGGCCATCTGCGCCAAACGCCAAGCAACCACCGCTGGCTAATATTAACCATAGAGTGATTAGAGGGCGAAAAAAACGCAACGTTGTTGCCATGTCAGATTTACATTATTCAATATTTTGAATTTGCTCACGCATCTGCTCAATAAGTACCTTGAGTTCGACCGAGGCCTGTGTCGTTATACCAGCGATCGACTTAGAGCCCAAGGTATTGGCTTCGCGATTTAACTCTTGCATCAAAAAGTCTAAGCGGCGGCCAATTGAATTGTTGTTACCTAGCGTCAGACGTATTTCGCTGATATGCGCCTCGAGACGATCGAGCTCCTCGTCAACATCGGCGCGGTTGGCAATAATGACCATCTCTTGTTCTAGTCTATCTTCATCGAGCTGAGCTTTTAAGTCACTCAGTTTTTCTTGGAGCCGCTGTCGCTGAAGAGTCAAAATTGTTGGCAATTCTTTGCGCACCAATGCTATCTGCGTTTCAATGCCGCTAAGCCGCTGTTCAATCATATCAGCCAGTTTCTCGCCCTCGCGTTGGCGACCGTCAAGAAGTTGCTCCACGGTAGCACTGACCGTATCAATAGCGGCCTGATGAAGTGTCTCTGGGTCGATATCTTGATCCTTGAGAATACCTGGCCAGCGCATAATTTCCATGGGTGAGATAGGTGCAGGGTTGTGAAGTTCTGCCGCCACTTTTTCGGCAATATCAATATAGCGTCTAGCCAGCGCTATATCGGCATTAATGGAACTGTTTTGGTGATTAAAATTTACTTGCACCGAGCAGTCGACTTTGCCACGACTAAGTTTTTTGCGCGCAATCTCTCGCAGTGGCATCTCTATTTCACGCATAGTTTCGGGGAGACGAAAGCTAGTCTCTAAAAAGCGATGGTTAACTGAGCGCAACTCACAGGTCACCGACCCCCAGTCAAAGTTCAGGCTGTTTCTGGCAAAAGCGGTCATGCTGCGAGGCATACTGTCTCCAATAACAAATTTATAATGTGTCATGGTAACAAAGGCGGTTAATGAGTGCTTAGATTTGCTACAATTCCGCCCTCTTTTTAGGTGGATTATTAGGAACCGTTATGAACAGACCCAGTGGCCGACGTCCAGAACAACTTCGTCAGGTAAAGATTAATCGGGAATTTACCTGTCATGCCGAGGGCTCTGTATTGATAGAGTTTGGTAATACCAAGGTCATTTGTACGGCAAGCGTTGAGCCGGGAGTGCCAAGATTTCTTCGTGGCTCGGGTCAGGGTTGGGTTACCGCGGAGTACGGGATGTTGCCTCGCTCCACTAATAGTCGTATGGGTCGTGAAGCCGCGCGCGGCAAGCAAAGCGGTCGTACGCAAGAAATTCAACGACTCATTGGCCGTTCATTAAGAGCTGCAGTGGATCTAAAACAGTTGGGCGAGCACACGATTAATATCGATTGCGATGTGATTCAGGCGGATGGTGGCACTCGCACGGCCTCCATCACCGGAGCCATGGTGGCATTGGTGGATGCTATCCGCCATTTACAGCGTAAAAAAGCCATTAGTGGTGATCCGCTGATCAATATGATTGCCTCGGTATCTGTTGGTGTTTACAAAGGCGAGGCAGTGCTGGATTTGGATTACGCTGAGGACAGTAATGCTGAGACCGATATGAATGTGGTGATGAACAGCGATGGTGGCTTTATCGAGGTTCAGGGGACTGCAGAGGCAGCACCTTTTAGCACAGAGGAATTAACCCAGATGTTAGATCTTGCCAAGCGTGGGATCGCCGATCTCGTCCGTGTGCAACAAATGGCGTTGGCCCAATAGAAGAACAGATTTATGAATAGTTATAAAACCCAGTTTATCGATAATGCCATTGCCAGTGGTGCGTTAAAGTTTGGTCAATTCCGACTTAAATCCGGCCGTATTTCGCCCCACTTTTTTAATGCGGGGGAGTTCTATCAAGGCAAGGCATTGGCAACATTAGGACAATGTTATGCAGCGGCAATTGTTGACTCAGGTATCGAATTTGATGTGCTATTTGGGCCTGCTTACAAAGGCATTACTCTGGCTGCCGCAACCGCTGTAGCATTAGCAGAGCACCATAACTTGGATGTGCCCTATTGCTTTAACAGGAAGGAGGCCAAGTCCCATGGCGAGGGCGGCACCATTGTGGGAGCACCGCTGGAGGGCAAGGTGCTGATTATTGATGATGTGATTACCGCTGGCACGGCGATTCGTGAAGTAATGGCTATGGTTGACGAGGCTGGGGCCCAAGCGGCTGGTGTGGTGATTGGTGTTGATCGCAAAGAACGCGGCAACTCTAACCAATCGGCAATTCAGGAGGTAGAGAGCGAGTTTTCTATTCCTGTTGCCAGTATTATCGATATTGACGATATTTTGACCTATCTCGATAGCAAGGCAGATATGCAAGCGCTAGTGGAGCAGATTAAGCAATATAGACAGGAATACGGAGTCTGAATAAGCACTACTAACACGTTGCTCAGGTTGATAATACGGGTTTTGGTAAGCGCTATTCTGCGTTAAGTACGCATTTGTGCAGTGATTAACGACCACTGGTCAGACCAGCTATCGGTTGGCAATTGTTTGAAGTTGCTGCGCACAAATTGG
>CBFHVP010000081.1:0-8371 GCA_965659315.1 uncultured Porticoccaceae bacterium
GGTTTGTGGTTGACTGCCAAACGCACGGGGTACGATGTGCACTGGTTACCCATGGTAAAGGCGAGGGTCGACAGCAGCCAGCTAAATTAAAAAGTTGTGTCAATCACTG
This sequence comes from uncultured Porticoccaceae bacterium, assembly GCA_965659315.1. Taxonomy (GTDB): domain Bacteria; phylum Pseudomonadota; class Gammaproteobacteria; order Pseudomonadales; family Porticoccaceae; genus HTCC2207. The sequence goes on from CBFHVP010000081.1 coordinate 110, forward strand.
GTTGCGTCAATTTGATCAGGTGCTTGCCTTTCACAGTGCACAAAAACAGCATGGCGGTGCCGGCTCAACTTACATTTTGATAAAAAAAAATAGCATAGCCCGCCTAAATACCAGTGAAAAACTCGCGCAGGCAAGAAACCCCAAATCCTAACGCCAAAATTGATCTTTTGCGCAACCCGAGTCGTACAAAACCCATAATAATTATGGGGTGGCACTATTTTGGCCTTATTGTCCGCATTACTTATCGATCTAAAAGCACTTTTGCCAGTGATGGTAGAGGCAGCGGCGGCTGTTTCTATCGTTGCTTTCGCAACTTGGCTGATAAGCCTGTACTTAGACAGAGTCAGCGTTGCTAACGTAAGCGCGCCTCTCATGATACTCGCTGCCGTATTGGCCGTTGCCAACTCATCAGGTAGCGCTAATTCTGTCAGCATGGTGCTAGTCGCCATGGTTGCAATTTGGGCATTGCGCCTGTCAATATTTTTGATTGCGCGCGATCGCAATCAGCCCGAAGACCGCCGTTATCGAATGTTGCGGCGTCGCGTTAGCCCCCATTTTGTACTGAAAAGTAGCTATCTCATTTTTCTGCCAATGGCTGCTGTTACTTGGTTTTTAAGCGGGCTGTTTGCCACTGTCTTAACAATCGGCGCCGATACCAATGGCAAGACAATGGTGCACTGGAGTCACTACCACAGTGGCGCCGTTATATTATGGCTAGCTGGTTTGGTGATTGAAACGATTGCCGACAAGCAGCTCTATAACTTTAATCGCCAGGTGGTTCGCCAACAGTACACCCTGGATCAAGGTCTATGGCGTTATTGCCGCCATCCCAATTATTTTGGTGAGTGGATTATGTGGCTGGCATGGTTTGTCTTCGCCATCCCTTCGGGTAGCGCTCTGATAGTACTCCCACCGATGATGGTAACCTGGCTGTTATTGAAAGGAACGGGTATTGCGCTGATGGAGAAGGGTATCTGCCAACGCCGACCTGATTACGCTGCTTACCAACGTAGCACCAGTGTTTTCTTTCCTGCGCCCCCCTCCGAAGCGGTCAATCGGGGCTTGTATGATTAAGCATCTGTTACTGGCAGGGTCATTGTTGGGGTTTGGGACAGCGAATGCCGCTCCACCGATGCCGACAGTGGACTATGTCGATCTTCCGCGTTTTATGGGCGACTGGTATGTGATTGCCAATATACCTACAGCTTTGGAAAAAGGCGCTCATAACCCCCTTGAAACTTATCACCTAGATGATGATGGCACCATCGCCACCACATTTAGCTTTAATGCGGATTCATTTACTGGGGAAAAGAAGATATATCACCCTCGAGGTTTTGTTAAGGATAAAACCACCAATGCACGCTGGGGTATGCAGTTTATATGGCCGATTAAAGCCGATTATCGAGTGGTTTATCTCGATGAGGATTACCGCTATACCATTATCGCGCGCAAGGCCCGCGACTATGTTTGGGTAATGGCCCGAAGTGCCACGATTGACGCTGAAAAATATCAACAGCTAATCGATTTTGTTGTTTCTATCGGCTACTCGGCTGATAAGATAGTGAGGGCACCTCATGAAGGGGTGTCTTATAATAAAGCGCCTCAAGAAGCAGCTCCTCAAGAAGCAGCTCCTCAAGAAGCAGCTCCTCAATAAAAAGCTCCGCTGCTATTGCCTTAAGCAGAGAGGTTACTCAGCACCTCGTAGATGCCTGAGACTAATCTGGTTATTTCGTCGTCTGTACTAATAAAGGGCGGCATAACGTACACCAGTTTACCGAAAGGTCTTACCCAGATGCCGGCGGCAACAAATTGTTTTTGAATCGCTCCAACATCGACCGGCTCGTTCATCTCAATCACCCCGATAGCGCCAAGGGCGCGCACATCGGCAACCGTTGCTAAATCGGCAAAAGGTTGCAGTTGCGAAGTAAGGGTTGTCTCAATGCGTTGAATGGTTTGCTGCCAATCACCGCTCAGTAATAAGTCAACACTGGCATTGGCTACCGCACAGGCCAGAGGGTTACCCATAAAGGTCGGGCCATGCATAAAGCATCCGGCTTCTCCCTCGCAGATGCCGGTACTTACCGCCTCAGTGCACAGAGTCGCGGCCAATGTCATATAGCCACCGGTAATCGCTTTGCCTAAACACATGATATCGGGGCTAATAGCGGCCCATTCACAGGCAAATAACTTACCTGTGCGGCCAAAGCCGGTAGCAATTTCATCGGCGATAAGTAGTACGCCGTATTGATCGCAGAGCTCGCGGACCCGTCGCAGATAGTGCGGAGAGTAGAAACGCATACCGCCGGCGCCCTGTACAATGGGCTCTAAAATAACCGCGGCGAGCTGATGCTGTTGTTGGCTGATGATTTCGGTAAATTCGGCAATATCGCTCTCGTCCCAATCACCATCAAATGCTGTTTGAGGTGCTGGCGCAAAGAAATGTTGCTGCATAACTTTATCGAATAGATGATGCATACCATTGACCGGATCACAGACCGACATGGCGGCAAAGGTATCGCCATGGTAGCCATTGCGCAGGCTAAGCAATTTGTTTTTCTGTGGCTGGCCTTTGGATAGCCAGTACTGAAACGCCATTTTAATTGCGACTTCTACGCCCACCGAGCCACTATCGGCAAGAAAGACTTTATCCAATCCGTCCGGCGTGATTTGCACCAGCTTTTCGCACAGATCGACAGCGGGAGCATGAGTGATACCACCGAACATCACATGACTGACCTTATCTATTTGCTCTTTTGCCGCTTGATTTAACGCAGGGTGGTTATAGCCATGAATGGTGCACCACCAAGAGGACATACCATCAACCAGCACCGTACCGTCGGCTAGGTGCAGATAAACCCCTTCGGCTGACACCACTTCATAAGCCGGAATCGGATCGGTAAGGGAGGAGTAGGGGTGCCAGACAAATTGCTGGTCTTTAGCGAGAATAGAGGATTGGTCGCTCACAGGGACGCTAGTCGAGTTCACTATTTTGGTACTCCGCATAGCCATGCTTGAAGGTCGGTAATGCCGATATTATCGGGCAGCGCAAGCGTACCGAACTCTGCGTCGCAACGCTACGGTTGCGATAGATTATTGGCAATTTAAGTTGGCTGATTGTGTAGTTGCTACCGCAATACTTCAGCTTCGGTGAATGCCCGAAAGATTTAATGCAATAAAACACTGTGCTTCTCTTGGTCAAAGTCCCTTTGTGCAATTACAATAGGCGGCTTTTCAGTAGGCGCGCTTTTTATGTCCATTCGCAAAAATCAGCTCGAGGCCAACAAGCTACAGAAACGCTTGCGGCGCAATGTCGGCAGTGCGATTGCAGATTACAATATGATCGAAGACGGTGATCGCGTGATGGTGTGCCTGTCGGGTGGCAAAGACTCTTATGCCATGCTCGATATTTTGATGAGCCTGCAAAAAAATGCGCCAATCAGTTTTGACTTGGTGGCGGTCAATTTAGATCAGAAACAACCGGGGTTTCCTGAACAGGTGTTGCCTGCCTATCTGGATAGTCTGGATATCGAATACCATATTCTAGAAAAAGATACCTACAGCATTGTCACAAGCAAAATTCCTGAGGGCAAGACCTACTGCAGCCTGTGCTCCAGATTGCGCCGAGGCACATTATATGGCTTTGCTGAGCATATCGGTGCCACCAAGGTGGCTTTGGGTCATCATCGCGATGATATTGTTGAAACATTATTTCTAAATATGTTTCATCAGGGTAAGCTTAAAGCCATGCCGCCGAAGCTACTGTCCGATGATAAAAAAAATATGCTGATTCGGCCTCTGGCTTATTGTCGCGAAGCCGATTTAATTGCACTGGCAGAACTCAAAAAGTTTCCTATAATTCCATGTAATCTCTGCGGCTCTCAAGATGGATTACAACGCAAGGTTGTCAAAGACATGCTACTGCAGTGGGAGCGACAATTCCCCGGCCGCATTGATACCATTTTCGGAGCGATTAAAAATGTGTCGCCATCGCAGTTAGCGGATACCGATTTATTTGATTTTGCCAACTTAATGCTCGACAGACAGGATGCATCAGCGCAAAGTGGCGAGGTTGAAAGTCATATACGCGCGATCAATTTGTAAGCGCCAAAACAAGCGTTAAAACAAGCGTTAAAGAGGTGTAACCGATGTCACAGCTGTCACTTCCCACCACCATTGCGTTCCTAATCTATATCAGCATTGTGCTGGGTATTGGGTTCTACGCTTACATTCAAACCAAAAGTGCAAGCGACTATTTTCTCGGTGGTCGCCAATTATCCCCCGCCGTCTCCGCGATTAGTGCAGGGGCATCCGATATGAGTGGCTGGGTACTACTGGGTTTGCCCGGTTATGCCTATATCGCTGGTTTAGAGGCCGTATGGATTTCAATCGGTCTCACTATTGGCGTGGCGGCCAACTGGTTGTTAATGGCCAAGCGCCTACGCATCTACAGTGCTCAGTTAGATGATGCGGTTACGTTACCTGCCTATTTGCAACGTCGTTTCGCTGATACCACGCCCTGGCTTAAATCCATAGCCTCGATCAGTATTTTGCTGTTTTTTCTGTTTTATGTCGGCTCCGGTTTAATCGCGGGGGGCAAGTTATTTAATGAAGTCTTTGGTTTTGATTACCAATGGGCCGTTTTGACCAGTGTGGTATTAATTCTTATCTACACATTATTCGGCGGTTTTTTAGCGGTGTCTTGGACCGATGTTTTCCAAGGTTTACTGATGTTATTGGCGCTGGTTGCGGTGCCTGTTTTGGTAATCTCCCAGGCGGGTGGCGTCAGTGAAATGGCAACGCAAATCGAACAACAAAATCCGCAGTTACTAAATTTATTTACCGCAGCCAATGGGCAATCGTTGGGATGGATGATGATTATCAGTACCATGGGGTGGGGGTTGGGCTATTTTGGTCAGCCGCATATATTGGCGCGATTTAAAGCTATCCGCTCGCCGCAAGATACCGGTCAAGCGGCGGCCATAGCCGTGACATGGGCGTTGCTATGCTACTTCCTTGCCATTGCAGTGGGCCTTAGTGGTGTGGCCTTTTTACCGGAGTCGCTGGTGGATTCTGAAAAAGTATTTATCGCCTTAACTAAGTTGATTTTCCACCCATTGGTGGCGGGCATTTTACTGGCCGCGATTCTAGCGGCGATTATGAGCACAATTGATTCACAGCTACTGGTATGTTCGGCCTCGCTGGCTGAGGACCTCTATCCGCTAGTGACCAAACAGACGCTATCGGTGGAAAAGCGTTTGCAGATTGGCCGAATTGCCGTGGTTATTCTAGCGCTATTGGCGACATTGTTGGCAATGAACCCTGATAGCAAAGTGTTAGATGTGGTTTCCTACGCTTGGGCAGGCCTAGGTGCTTCGCTGGGACCAGCAATTTTAATTAGCCTTTACTGGCGTAATATGACAGCTGCCGGTGCGTTAGCAGGGGTTATTGTTGGTGGCGTGACCGTTATTCTATGGTCTCGATTGCAGGGCGGGATATTTGATCTCTACGCACTGGTTCCCGGCTTTATTTTGGCCGCTATTGCCATCGCCGCAGTGTCTGTACTGAGCAAACATAGTTTGCGATCGACAGTGTCAGAACAGTTTGATCAGATGCGCAGTCAGTTGTAAATCCGCCATTTACTTATTGCCTCGTAGGCGCGCAGTTATCAGCTTTACCCTGATCACTGCGCCTGTCGGTATTACATCTGCTCCATTACCTCAATGCCCAACAGGTCCAAGCCTTTAGCCAGAGTATTGGCACTAAGCGCACATAACATCAGACGGCTGTGCTGGGTATCAGTATCGACTCCCTCTTTAAGCACCGGACATTGTTCGTAGAAAGACATAAAGGCGCTGGCCAGTTCGTAGAGATAGGTGCAGAGGCTGTGTGGATAACAGTCCGTCGACACCTGATTAAGCACTTCATTAAATTGCAGCAACTTAAACGCCAAGGTTTTTTCCTGTGGTTGCTGCACAATAATGTCCGCAGAAAATCCTTCAGCCTGAATATTTGCCTTGCGGAAAATGCTGCGAATTCTGGTGTAGGCATATTGCAGATAGGGTGAGGTGTTGCCTTCAAAAGACAGCATTGCATCCCAGTCAAAAATATAATCGTTGGTACGCGTTTTACTTAAATCGGCATACTTAATGGCACCAATACCAACTTTGCGGCTGATATCAGCAATATCTTTATCCTGTAAATCAGGATTTTTCTGCTTGACCAGCTGTTCGGCCCGCTCTACGGCTTCGACTAATAAGTCGGCTAGTTTTACTGTGCCACCAGCACGGGTTTTAAAGGGTTTGCCATCCGGCCCCATCATGGTGCCAAAGGCATGATGTTCAAGACTGACGTCAGTGGGAACAAAGTTGGCTTTGCGTCCTGTAGTGAACACCTGTTTCATATGCAGTGACTGGCGCGCATCAATAAAATACAAAATACGGTTAGCCTGTAATGGGCCTACTCTATGGCGCAGGCAGGCGAGGTCACTGGTGGCGTAGAGGAAACCGCCGCCAGACTTTTGCACAATCATCGGTGAGGGATCGCCGTTTTTATCGGCAAGCTCCTCAAGAAAAACCACCTTAGCGCCATCGGAGTCCACTGCTAGCCCTTGCTCGGTTAGGGCGTCCAGAACATGTTGCAGATCATCGTTGTAGGAACTTTCGGCGGCGATATGCTCTCGGCGCAAACCAACATTTAGTTGTTTATAGATCTCGATATTGTGCGCCACAGAGACATCAATAAATTGTTGCCATAATGTGCGGCAGTGAGCATCACCCGATTGCAGTTTGACCACATAGGCGCGCGCCTTGTCGGCGAATTCTGGGTCGGCATCAAAGTGTTTCTTTGCTTGTTGGTAAAATTGCTCGAGGTCGTTGAGCGCCAGATCAGCCTGCTCACCCTCGCCAAGATGTAATTCCAATTCGGCGATTAACATACCGAACTGTGTGCCCCAATCACCCATATGATTTTGGCGGATAACCTGATGACCCTGATATTCCAGTAGGCGTGCTAAACAGTCACCGATAATCGTCGAGCGCAAATGGCCAACATGCATTTCCTTGGCCAGATTGGGTGAAGAGTAATCAATCACCACCGTCTGCGGCTGCTCAGTTTTATTGTCGCTGGTGTTAGCGAGTTGTTGGGCTAAAAACGGTTCGGCAAGGGTAATATTAATAAAACCAGGGCCAGCGATATCCACTTTGCTCGCAATACCATCGAGATCGAGATGATCGAGAATTTTCTGCGCTAGCTCTCTGGGGTTAGTTTTTAATTGCTTAGCCGCCGCCATAGCACCGTTAGCCTGATAGTCGCCAAACTGCGGTTTACCGCTCAGAGCCAGCATAGGGGAGCAGGGGTTAGGGACACCGGCCGCCTGCATAGCGGTGGTTATGCGTTGATTGAGTAACTGTTTGATGCTCATGTAAGCTGTAATCTCTTTATTTGGCGCTATTTTGACTGCGGATTGTAGGTTTACCCATGATGAAAGCAAAGCCAAACTTGCAAAAAGTCGGCTTATTGCTATAGTTTCGCCTTTCTCGGCCGGTAATTATGGCCCGACTTTCGTTAAATGCTAATTTAAGCGCTACGTTAACAGCTAATTTTTTGGAATTTTGATGGATTCAATACTGATTGCTCAAGGTCTTGACCTCATGCTGTATGGCATGGGAACGGTGTTTACCTTTTTGACTGTACTCGTGGTGATAACTAGCACCACGTCGGCGTTAGTTAATCGCATTGCGACTGAAGACGTAGTCGCTACTTCCGCGCCTTCCGCAGACAACACTGTCGAGCCAAGATTGGCAACGATTATCCAGGCAGCGATTGATCAGCACCGTGGTAGAAAGTAGCCATAGATTTAAAACGAACGATTAATATTTTTTTTAACACTTTACTCAACTGGACATAATTATGCCCTCTAAAACCCCTGCGTTAGGTATAACTGAAGTTGTTCTTCGCGATGCCCACCAGTCTCTGTTTGCAACCCGTATGCGTATCGATGATATGTTGCCAATTGCGGAGAAACTCGACCAAATTGGTTACTGGTCTATGGAGTCTTGGGGCGGTGCGACATTTGACTCCTGTATTCGTTTTTTAGGCGAAGACCCTTGGGATCGCATTCGCGAAATTAAAAAGGCCATGCCCAATACACCGCAACAGATGTTATTCCGCGGGCAAAATATTCTTGGTTATCGCCACTATGCCGATGACGTGGTGGAGAAGTTTGTTGAGCGTGCCGCGATCAATGGCATCGATGTATTCCGT
>CBFHVP010000082.1:0-8338 GCA_965659315.1 uncultured Porticoccaceae bacterium
GGGTCGTAGACTAATGAATCCCAAACGGTGCCACCACCACCGCCCAATTTATACCATTCGTCACCGGCCCAAGTATCTAACGCAGCATCGAGTGCGGGGTGCTCTTGCGGTTTGGCTGGGTCACCGGGCACGGTATAGAAACGCCATAGTTGCTCGCCAGTAGCGCTGTCGTAGGCGGTAATATAGCCGCGCACGCCGAGTTCACCACCACCATTGCCGATAATTATCATACCTTTGACTACACGAGGTGCGCCGGTAACGCTGTAGTTACTGTTGTCGGGCGTGGTTTGCACTATCCAGTTGGCTGTACCCGTGTTGGCGTCAAGGGCAACTAGGCGCCCATCCAAAGTGCCAAAAAATACTTGTAGTTCAGACTCAGCATCGCCTTGCCATAGGGCGACACCGCGATTAACCGCGCCGCAACAGGTTTTGATCAAATGGCTTTTGGGGACTTGCGCATCGTAATGCCATAGCTGTTCGCCAGTTCTGGCGTCTAAGGCGTGAACATGGCTCCAGCCGGTGCTGATATAGATTACGCCATTGTGTACCAGCGGTGTGGCTTCCATCCCGCGGGCGGTATCAAATTTAAATGACCATGCCAGATCGAGTTCATCGATAGTGTCGCGATTGATGCTATCCAGTGGGCTAAAGCGTTGTTCTTTATAGCCGCGGCCATAGTTAAGCCATTCGCTGCCCGGGTCGGCAATAGTGGGCTCATCGACAATAGAGCTTTGAGCCTGAGTCAGGCTTGTAGTTAACAAAAAGGCGAAAGCAATATTAACTAAATGTGGCATTGGAGACTCCCCACTGGTTACCGTTCTTTAAGGGTTGTTATTGTTTTTAGGCGTCAGCAGAATCATTGTAGGGCCATTTCAATAAATTGCATACGGTCTTGGCCAAAAAACATATCATCGCCAATAAACATCGTAGGTGCACCGAAACAACCACGTGCAACCGCGGCCTCGGTGTGACTAATCAAGGCCGCTTTAACTTCTGACTCTTGAGTATTGGCGATTATGTGTTGCGCATCGAGCCCTGCGTTAGTCAATACATTGGCTACGGTCTCAGCATCGCCCATATTTTCGCCATTAACCCAAATAGCCTCGAAGACGGTTTTGATATAGGGATCAAATTGATCCTGATCTAACAGGGCCACAGCGCCCCGCATCAGATGTAAAGTGTTTATCGGGAAATGGGGGTTACTGCTAAAGGGTACATTATATAATGCGACAAATCTGGGTAGGTCTTGCTTCATCATATAGGCGGCTTTGGCTGCAACCATCACCGGTGAGCTATTGCCAGTGGCCTTAAATAGGCCACCCAATAGTACCGGTCGATAATTTATTCGGCACTGATACTGCGATTGCAACTGTTGCAGTCGCCGGTAAGCGAGATAGGCGGTGGGGCTGCCAAAATCAAAATAGAAGTCGATGCTGGTGGTCATAACGATTTCTCCAGACGCACACTGTGATTGCATCCTGTTGGTCATTGCCAGAAAGAGTATCGCTGTGGCGAAAGTCTGACAACCTTAATCCATGACCCGCAAGTTCAGATTTGGGTTTGCGATTATTTCTGAGTTGCCTAAGGTTACTGGGGAATCAGTCCTTGAAGTAATTCGCTGATGAGGTCGATACTGGCTTCAGCGCTAAGGGATTGGTGATCCCGCAAGCGATCCCAGTACTCAAATGATAAAATACCGAGAATCGCTTCTTTTTTATTGTTGGATAACTGCTCAATTTCTGGCAATGACCGCAAAATATCGGTACGAATTTTAGTTTGGATAATAGCGTAATTCTGCTGCAGAAATGCTGATTTCCAACGTCTTGTGGCAGTGGATTTTAGAATATTATTATTGTTTTCGTAGGAGGTTCCTTGCTGCTCGGCGACCTGCTTTATCCGCTCCGCCAAGGGAAGTTGGGCATCCAACGTTTGGAGGTTTTCATCAAGGCCTTTGCGCCATAAATCATCAGCGGTTTTGAAGATGGCCTCCATATCCTCAAAGTGTCGAAACACTGACCGGATTCCCACTTTGGCATGGTTTGCCACCTGTTGTGCTGTGGGAGTCAAATTGCCTTGCTCAATAAGATAGAGCATCGATTCAACAATCACTTGGCGACTGCGGTCACTGCGCAGTCTGCGACCATCGACCTTGGCTGGGACAGTGTTCGGCATAAAATGGACAACCTGATATGAACTATTGCCCTAATTTTCGCATAGTTCAGGACAATTTTCTATTTACAGTTCAGTGCCGGTGGCAATAATCTCGCTGGAGTTAGCTGGCAACGTAAAGCTAGTGCCATCCTGCCCTAGAGTATAGCGACTGAATATATCATCCACCCCTTGTAACCAAGCCGCCTCACTGCCGGGTAGTATCAGGGGTGGCACAATATGGTAATAGAGTAGGTGGCCTACATTGGCATCTCGCGCCGTTTCGGCGGCCTGAACGGGGCTGGCATGGTAGTCAAGTACATCGTAAAAGATGGTCGCCATATTTGGTTGGCCAGCGGCGGTGGCTGCTTTATTCATCGACTTAAGTAAGTGCGGCGCCAACGCTTCATGAACGAGCAGGTCAATATCTTTGGCAAACCGCTCGATATTAGCAGATTTATTGGTATCTCCTGAGATCAGTGTGGTGCGACCTTTATAATTAAAGCGATAGGCTACCGCCGGAGATACGGGGAAATGATTTACCACCAGCATCTCCACTTTCAATCCATCTTGTTCGTAGACGGTGATAAGTTGGCCTTCTTCAGGCACAGGGTTACTTATGGCTTGCATTCCTGCGCCGGTTAATGGCGTGACGACATCGCCATGGTGATCATTGCGATACACTTCGTCCCGCGCATAGGCCCGATTAAAGCCGTCGACTATATCAGCAACCCCCTCGGGGCCATAAACATTCAGTGGTGAATTATGATTGCCGGCGGCCCAACGCAGCGTGGCCACTTCTCCTAAGCTATCGATATGATCAGAGTGGAAGTGAGTAAGAAATACGCCATCAATAGCACCAATCGGGTAACCCATACGACCCAAATTACGAATGCTATTGCTACCTGAATCAACCAAAAACAGTTTACCTGCGGCAACAACCGCAACGCACGGGCCTGAGCGATTGGGTGCTGGCATTGGCCCGCCGGCACCGCATAGAGCGATATGCAAACCATCACCGAGCTCCTCGATTTTATTGCTCGTCATCATGGTTTCCAGCGCTCTTGGAAAAATTGTTATGGCGATATAGGCGCGCTGGCTGTAGATCGTGACACCCAGCACAATAATAACTAGGGCGAGGGTTGTTATTTTTTTCATTGTGTCACCTGAAGGAATCGACTTGCAAAAAATAATGCCATGTTGGCATATTAAGTGTCAATATTAACCGTTGACCCGCTCAATTAAGCACTCAACTGACTTTATTGTATTGTTATTGTCCTTTAAAAAAGGTTGAGTGCATTACTATTGATGGGTCAAATAATTAGCATTTGATGTGCCAGTTTATTTTTGTCACTCAAGCTGATACCTTAGCCGGCAGTTTGATAATTGACTCAATTGCATTCAGGGGGGCTTATATGTCGCAGCAGTTTAGGGAGCAGGGTGGGGCAGCTACCATGGATCCCAGTGCATTGACGCGTTGGCTCACCTCTAAGTTCATACGCAAACTAATCAAACCCCAGCGCATTATTAAGCAGCGATTAAAAGTTGAAAAGTACCGCTTAGCAAAGGGAGGTCAACATATTGTTGAGTACTTTCATCAGCTAGATGATGGCTACAGTTTTCTAGCCGCGCAGGTGCTTCAGGCACTTTGTCAACGTTATGATATTGAGTTGCGCTGTCACTTGGTTACTGGCCCGACGGGAAATAACAGTGTTGAACCCGAGTTGCTACGGCAACTGTCGCAATACGATGCCAATCTTATTGCCCCCCATTATGGTCTTGCGTCGCTCGGAGACAACCAACTTCCCGATCAAAAGACGATTCAGCGAGCACAGTCAATTTTAGCCGCGCAATCGAGTGCGGATTTTGCCGCACTGGCTGTTGATGTTAGTGCAGCATTGTGGGCAGGTGATAAGGCAATGCTGAGCAAATTGGCAGAGCAATATGGCAGCGTATCAGCACAGCAATGCCAAGAGCATGTAACAGCAGGCAATGCGCGTCGCGCTGAGTTAAAGCATTATTCCGGCGCGATGTTTTACTATGGAGGTGAGTGGTATTGGGGCATTGACCGATTGCATTATTTGGAGCAGCGCCTGTCAGAGCTGGGAGTGGATCGTGACCCGTCGGCAGTCAAGCTTATGCCACGACCTAAAGTGGAGTCAGGGCAGCATAAAGACTGTGGCAATTTGACTTTGGAGGTCTATCCCTCATTACGCAGCCCCTATACTGCGATAGCCTTTGATCAAACCCTCAAGCTTGCCGAAAAGACGGGTGTTAAATTGGTGGTGCGCCCAGTATTGCCAATGGTCATGCGCGGTGTGCCGGCAACACGAGAAAAGGGCGTTTATATTTTTACCGATGTCGCGCGTGAAGCACGCAGTGCGGGAGTTGCCTTTGGTGATTTCTATGACCCGATAGGGGAACCTGTGCGTCGCTGTTATTCGCTATATCCTTGGGCCTGCAAGCAGGGGTTGGGTAACCAGTTGCTGTCGAGCTTCCTTAGCTGTGCCTTTGCAAAAGGGATCAATACGAATAATGATCGCGGTCTCAAACAGGTAGTAGAGCAAGCAGGGCTCGATTGGTCGGTGGCTAAAACAATAGTGGGTCAAACAGATTGGCAGGCGGAGGTAGAGGAAAACCGTCAAGCGATGTACAAAGCTGGGCTCTGGGGTGTGCCGAGTTATCAATTATTAAACAGTCAGGGTGAGTCAGTGTTAGCGGTGTGGGGGCAGGATCGTTTATGGTTAGTTGCTCGAGAAATTGAACGCCAGCTATCGTTGGATGCAGGGGTCTAAAAGGTTTTTCTATGGCTTCAAAACAATCAGATCACAAAAGTATTGGCGCATTTTTACGGCGGGTTGAGGAATCACTGGATGACAACCGCGTAGCAGATGTCGAGAAACGTCATGCTAAAGGCTATCGCACGGCGCGCGAAAACCTCGATCATCTTGTTGATCAAGATAGCTTTATTGAGTATGGCCAGTTCGCTATTGCTGCTCAGCGCAATCGCAAAAGCAGTGATGAATTAAAGTCTAAAACCGCCGCTGATGGTGTTATCACTGGGTTGGCTCGGATTAATGGGGATATTTTTGGCGAGAGCCAAACTCAGGTTGCCGTAATTATTAATGACTATATGTCGTTAGCGGGCACGCAGGGCTTTTTTCACCATCAAAAGATCGATCGGATGTTAGAGGTAGTTACAGAAAAATCATTACCAGTGATTATGTATACCGAGGGCGGGGGTGGTCGACCAGGTGATACTGATGTGACTACTCAGATTGCCGGTCTCAACATAAGTACTTGGTTGGTATGGAGCCAGCTGGCTGGCGTGGTACCACGCATAGCGGTAAATAATGGTTACTGCTTTGCTGGTAATGCAGCGCTGTTTGGCGGTGCTGATATTTGTATTGCCACCCAATCCTCCTGTATAGGTATGGCGGGGCCGGCGATGATTGAAGGCGGTGGCCTCGGCTCTTTTGCACCGACAGATATTGGTCCAGCGGATGTGAATAGTAAAAATGGCGTCATTGATATCGTTGCCGCTGATGAGGCTGAGGCTACGATGCTAGCTCAGCAGGTTTTAAGTTATTTTCAGGGGCCAAAGGGTGATTGGAGTGCCGCTGATCAGTCAATGCTACAAAGCGCTATGCCGGATGATAGACGTTATACCTACGATATTAGAAAGTTGATTGAGCTATTAGTCGATACAGGTAGTTTTATTGAGTTGCAACAACAGTATGGCAAAACCATTGTGGTTGGCTTTATGCGAATTGAAGGTCACCCCTTTGGGTTAATCGCTAATGATAATCGAGTATTAGGCGGTGCTGTCGACGCAACCTCAGCCGGTAAGGCAGCCAAATTTTTAAATCTCTGTAGTAGCTTTTCGCTACCTGTTGTCAGTCTCTGTGATACGCCGGGCTTTATGGTAGGGCCGGACAGTGAGGCAGAAGGAGCGGCGCGTAAAATGGCGGAGTTTTTTACTGCGGGCGCCAACCTGCGCTCGCCATTAGTCTGTATCTTTTTACGCAAGGCCTACGGTTTGGGGGCTATGGCAATGGCCGGCAGTTCCTTTGTCAAGCCAGTGTATAGCGCGGCCTGGCCAATGGGTGAGTTTGGCGCTATGGGTCTAGAGGGCGCGGTCAAGCTGGGCTTTAAGAAAGAGTTAGAAGAGCAGCAGGCAGAGGCTCGAGACGAATTATTTAATGATTTGGTTACCAAAATGTATGAAGCGGGCAAGGCAACGGAAGCGGCAGCTTATCTAGAGATTGATGCCGTAATTAACCCAATGCAGACTCGATCGGTGATCATTAATAGTATCGGTTTACATTAATAGAGGAGACCATTATGGCACTTGGGCTATTGGCGAGAATGACTGTTTTAGACGGCAAAAACGAGCAGTTTGAACGTTTGTTTTTAGACTTAACTGAAAAAGTATTAGCGAATGAGGAAGGGACGTTGGTCTATGCGCTGCATCGCAGTAAATCCAATGCTCAGGAATATGTCGTTATGGAGCAGTATCGCAGTGCAGCGGATCTTGATCTGCATGGTAAAACGGATTATTTCCGCGCGGCCAGTAAGGCGATGGGCGGGTTGGTAGCAGCTGCGCCCATTATCGAAGTTTTGGATCAGGTTTAGCTGTTAAATTAAATCAAAGTTAAGCGAGATGGAGAATAACAATGAATAAAATATTAAGCATCGTGGTTGCCCTCACGGCGATTCTTTTTGCCTCAATTGGTTTGCGCTGGCTAGTGGCACCTGAGGGCGTTGCTACAGAATTTGGTATGACATTAATGCAAGGGGTAGGCTTGAGCTCACAAATTGGTGATCTGGGCGCGTTCTTTTTATCTCTGAGTATTTTTATTCTACTGGCGTTGACTAGCGGCCGACGCGTTTGGTACTACCCAGCGATTATTTTGCTTGGTCTCACTGCCATTATGCGTGTAATGGCGTGGCTTTTTCATGGCGCCAGCTTGGCCATAGATATGATTGCCGTGGAGGTTATTGTCTGCGTTATCCTCTATGTGGGTTCACTACGTCTGGCCAAGGACGACTGATTATGTCAGCTAGGTGGGATCGAGGAGCGATGAGACTGTTGATACCATTGATACTAGTTAGCTCACTAGTCTTGAGTTGTGGTTCTCTGGCTAACATTCAGCAACGCCCCAATATCGTATTGATTCTGGCCGATGACTTGGGTTATACCGATCTGGCCTCCTATGGCAGTGAAATCCATACCCCGAATCTGACACAACTGGCACAGCAAGGTATCAGTTTTACCAACTATCACACCGGTGCCAACTGTGCACCGTCTCGCGCCATGTTGCTGACTGGTGTGGATAGTCACCGCTCTGGTGTGCCTAATATTCCAGAGATGATTCCACCAGAGCAGGCGGCCTATAGTCATTATTCCGGCACCATGGGTCATAATGTGGTTACGGTGGCAACGCTATTGCAGGACGCTGGTTATCATACTTATCTAGCGGGCAAATGGCATTTGGGTAATAGTCCCGACCAACTACCCAGCCGCCGAGGCTTTGAGCGAACAGTAGCACTGGGCGCCTCCGGTGCCGATAACTGGGAGCAGAAACCCTATATACCGATCTACAAAAAAGCCGACTGGTATGCCGACGGTGAGGAGTATCAGTTACCGGAAGATTTTTATTCTTCACGATTTTTAGTGGATAAAAGTATTGAATTTATTGATAGCAACCGCGGTGATGGTCGGCCCTTTTTTGCCTACGTGCCATTTCAGGCTGTGCATATTCCTGTGCAGGCACCACAGGAATATATTGACCGTTACGAGGGAGTCTATAACGATGGCTGGACTGCGTTGCGAGAAGAGCGCTTAGCGCGGGCAATAGCCTTAGGTATTGTGCCGACAGGGTCGCCAATGGTGACTATGGCCAGCACGCCTAGTTGGGATGATCTTAGCCCACAAGAGCAAGCCTATGAGGCCAAGCGTATGGCGGTGTACGGCGCTATGGTTGAAGCCATGGATTTCCATATTGGGCGCTTGGTGGCGCACTTAAAAAGCATTGGCGAGTACGACAATACTATTTTTATTTTTTCTTCTGACAACGGCGCTGAGGCCATGGGTAGAGCGGTACAGAATTCTTGGCTTAATCGTCGGGGGTTGGCATCTCAGGGGTATAGCGTTGACTACGATACTTTGGGGTTGAAAGGGAGCTTC
>CBFHVP010000083.1:0-8247 GCA_965659315.1 uncultured Porticoccaceae bacterium
GCCACCGCTGCCGATCAGCGACTAGCAGCAGGCGATGCGCCCGCCCTCTGCGGCGTACCCATTGTGCATAAAGATATTTTCTGCACCCAAGGTGTTCGCACCAGCTGTGGCTCGAAAATGTTGGATAACTTTATTCCACCTTACAACGCAACAGTGGTGGAAAATTTCGAACAAGCCGGAGCTGTTGTTTTGGGTAAAACCAATATGGATGAGTTTGCTATGGGTTCGTCCAATGAAACCAGTTTCTATGGATCAGTGCAAAATCCGTGGGATACTGGCTGTGTTCCTGGCGGTTCCTCGGGCGGCTCCGCTGCCGCCATCGCCGCGCGCTTAGCACCTGGGGCAACCGCCACAGACACTGGCGGCTCTATTCGTCAACCCGCCGCCCTGTGCGGTATTACAGGCTTAAAACCGACCTATGGCCGGGTCTCGCGCTGGGGCATGATTGCCTTCGCCTCCAGTCTCGACCAAGGCGGCCCTATGGCTCGCACTGCAGAGGACTGCGCCATCCTATTAAGTTGCATGGCTAGCTTTGATAACAAAGACTCCACCTGCATCGATAGAGAAGTGCCGGATTATAGCGCCAGCTTAGAGGGTAGCGTTAAAGGCCTGCGAATAGGTGTGCCCGCTGAATATTTTTCTGCGGGCTTAAACCAAGGCACTGAGCAAGCAGTACGCGCTGCCCTAGCGGAATTAGAGGCACAGGGCGCAGAGTTAGTCGATATAAGCTTGCCTAACACCGGTCTATCGGTACCGGCTTATTATGTTATTGCGCCAGCCGAGGCCTCAGCCAATCTATCCCGCTTTGACGGCGTTAAATATGGCTATCGCTGTGATCAGCCCACCGATCTGCAAGACCTCTATACCCGCACCAGAGCCGAAGGTTTCGGTGAAGAAGTACAGCGTCGCATTCTGATTGGCACCTACTGTCTATCGGCAGGCTACTACGACGCCTACTATGGCAAAGCCCAGCAAGTGCGCCAGCTCATTCAACAGGACTTCGAAAAAGCGTTTCAGCAGGTCGATGTCATTATGGGGCCGACCTGCCCCTCACCGGCCTTTAAATTTGGCTCCAAAGGGGATGACCCAGTGGCGATGTATTTAGAAGATATTTACACCATCGCCACTAATTTAGCAGGACTCCCCGGCATGTCATTACCCTGCGGTATGGTAGATAACAAGCCCGTAGGCTTGCAGATTATCGGTAACTACTTTGACGAAGCACGCATGTTAAATATCGCCCACCAGTACCAGTGCCACACCGACTGGCATAAACAAGCACCGGAGGGCATCCAATGAGCTGGGACACCGTAATCGGTCTGGAAGTCCATGTGCAACTGGCGACCAAAACAAAAATTTTTTCCGGCGCTAGCACTGCCTTTGGCGCCGAACCCAACACCCAAGCTTGCGCCATTGATCTGGCAATGCCCGGAACATTGCCCGTACTCAACCAGCAGGCCGTGCATTACGCGGTGATGTTTGGACTCGCTATTGATGCAGAAATTGGCAAAGAGTCAGCCTTTGAGCGCAAAAACTATTTCTATCCCGACTTACCCAAAGGCTATCAAACCACGCAGCTAGAGAAACCCATTGTCGGGCGCGGTAATGTCGAGATTCAGCTTGCCGATGGTAGCACCAAAACAGTGCGCATCCATCATGCCCACCTAGAGGAAGATGCCGGCAAATCGCTACATGATGGCGACTTCCGTCACGGCGTTTCTGGGATTGATTTAAACCGCGCCGGCACACCGCTTATTGAGATTGTCTCTGAACCCGATATGAGTAATGCCGAGGAAGCCGTGGCCTTTGCCCGAAAATTGCACAGTATTGTTACCTCCATTGGTATCTGTGATGGCGAAATGTCGCAAGGCAGCATGCGTTTTGATGTCAATGTCTCGGTCAAACCCAAAGGTAGCGAGACCCTCGGCACTAGAACTGAAACCAAAAACCTCAACTCATTCAAATTTATGGAAGAGGCTATTGCCAAAGAAGTTGAGCGCCAAATTGACCTGATTGAAGATGGCGGCACCGTAGTTCAGGAAACTCGCTTGTACAATGGCGACACGAAAGTTGCCCGCTCTATGCGCAGTAAAGAAGAAGCCAATGACTATCGCTATTTCCCCTGCCCTGATTTATTACCCGTTATTGTTAGCGATGAAACCATAGAACAACTGCGCCGCAATCTACCAGAACTGCCAGATGCCCGCCGCAGACGCTTTGTTGAGCAATATGGACTGTCAGATTACGATGCCGGCGTACTCAGTGCTGATGCAGCCATGGCAGCCTACTTCGAAACAGCAACCGCACAGTCCGACAATGCCAAGCTAACGGCTAACTGGACCATGGGTGAACTGAGCGCAAGGCTTAACAATGAAGACCTATCAGTGGCCAACAGCCCTGTTAATGCAGAACAGTTAGGTGGATTAATCATCAGAATTGCCGACAACAGCATCAGCGGCAAAATGGCCAAACAAGTATTTGATGGAATCTGGGCTGGCGAAGGAGACGCAGACCACATTATTGAACAGCGCGGGTTAAAGCAAGTATCTGACAGTGGTGCGTTGGAACAGCTGGTTGCCGATGTACTCGCCGCTAATCAGGCCATGGTTGATGATTACATCAACAGCGATGAAACCAAGCGCAAGAAAAAACTCGGCGGCTTTATGGGGCAGATTATGAAGGCCTCAAAAGGTCAAGCTAACCCGCAACAGGTCAATCAAATTTTAGCCGCCAAGCTAAACGAACTGCTGTAAAACTTAGGAAAACTATGTCACTTAAGAAAGATAAACAGAAAGTCCTCGGCGAAGTGTTCGATGACGAGCGAGTAAAAAGCTTTTTAGACTATCAGCCCCCAGCTGGCGTCAGCAGGGATTTTCATCTGTTGGAAAAAGCCTATCGCGGCATGAATATTGATAATTTTGTCACTTTTTTAAGCTTTTTTGTACAAGCGGGTCACGATCTAGATGCTACCAACCCAGAAGGACACACGCTGGCGCAAATTGCTCAGCAACATGGTCATGGCGCAGACTATGTCAACGCGCTCAATGCTGCAGCGGCGTCCACAACAGGTTAACAACCCCTATATTTAGATAAGTTGCCTTTTTATTAGGATTCCTGTTATAAAACGGGAGTTTTATCTCCAATAATAAAAAGGATTACCCTATGAACTTTCTGGATAACTTATTAGACGGCCGTGAAGATCAGTCTTACGCCCTATTGCGTATCGTCACTGGTTTTTTATTTATCTGGCATGGCACCCAGAAACTGTTTAATTTTCCTCAGGACTTCCCCTATCCACTCAACCCCCTGATGTACACTGCCGGCACCATCGAATTAGTCGGTGGCGTTCTGGTTATGATTGGACTATTTACCCGACCTGCGGCATTTATTTGCAGTGGCACCATGGCAGTAGCCTACTGGATGGTGCACGGTATGAGAGATGTGTTTCCCCTACTTAACGGTGGTGAACTCGCCGCATTTTTCTGCTTTGCCTTCTTGTTTATCGCAGTCCGTGGCGCCGGTATCTGGAGCTTGGACAAGTAATCGACCGACTCAGGATTATTTGGGCAAGGACGCCCTAACATTAGCCCTTTCAATCTGCTGTTGCGATGGCACAGGAAATGACAGCACAAAAGTAGTGTAATGACCTAACTCGGAGTGACAGTGAATATCACCCCCCAATGCCACCATCGTTCGCTTGCAATAGGATAGTCCCAAACCAGTGCCACCCTGTTTATCGGCGCTGTAAAAACCATCAAAGATCTTGGGAATAATATCAGCGGCAATGCCTGGGCCTGTATCACACACCTCAATTTGGTGTCCAGTCACTGAAATAACAATTGCCGCATCGGGCAGGGCCTTTACATACCACAGCGCATTTTTAATCAAGTTATACAAGACATACTTAACCATTACCGGATTGGCGATCATTTTAAAGTCCCCACAATTAACAGATATCCTATTGGCATGCTCTGCCTCGACATAGGCAAAATCTGCCACACTCTCCAACACTACATCGCGCGCTGACAGCAATGAAAAGCTATCGCGATCAATTGGCTTATCCTTAATCGCATCCATAGTTATATCAATGACCTGTAGGCCATTTTCAATAACTCTATAGGCATCTTTGATGTAGCCATTGCTATTGAGATCAGGAGTCTGCAACTGCACTAGCTGTAAACTGCCATGAATCTGTGCCAGAGGGTTGCGCATCTCGTGAGCAATGGAGCCGGCCTGGGATTTAAGATTAGAGGTAACGGCAGTATATATACGTTTTTGGGTAACAATCTTTCGAGCATTATCAAACATAATACTGGCAAAAATAACCGCGGGCAGCAAAGGGAGGCTCTCCAATAATGATTGCGGTAAAGTCAATGAATGGTGCATTAGTATGTAATAACTCATGGCGGCACATACACCTACAAACCAAAGAATCAAGGTGTTGATCCAGTCAAAAATAAGTTTGGTGTAAAAGTAATGGGTGACCATAGTAATCAGCCAAACATTGTGCCCATGGTTCAGCAACATCATATAAAAACCAAAAAAAGGGAAAATATAGCTAAAGGTGATGTAAGCCCAGATATGATAAAAAGACTGCAGGTTTCTAGGGCAGTAATTCTTTAGGATAAAACCCAAGCATAAAAAACTGCCGACCAACCGCACAGCCAAACTATCATTTGATGTTACTGAGGAATCTTGCATAAAGAAGTGTAGTGCAGGTAAATAGAACGCAATAAACCAACCTACATAAGTTAGCGATTTTTCATTTACGTCCAAGGCTGACTGGTAATCGTTGCAAATGGCAACGAAGACAGATTTTATCAGTTTATAAGAACAAGTAGCTAACACGCCACGCACCTTCCTATGTGCTATCTGATAAGCGGTATAGGGAGAGTAGGATATACAATCAATCAGAAAATTGGGTTAAAAGAACCATACGTCTCGTATTACATAATTGATAGTTTTGCTCTTTTTCAGTCGCTTTTATTACTACTTTGGTTGTGTATCCGAGTTTTTCGTACAGCGCTATTGCACCAGTATTATCCTGTCGAACATCTAATGTTGAGTTTTTTAATTTTCTTTCATTAGCAATATCAAGTGCTCGACTCAATAAACTAGTGGCAATACCCATACCGCGATATTCATGCTTAACCGACACATGCGCCAAGTATAGACTGTGGATGGATGGAAATCGCATTAACCGTTTCAGTTTTATACCTCTATAAAGAAACACCACAGCCTCTCCAAGAGGGAAAAACCGTAAAGCACAGACTGCTGTCTTTACAAATAAGATAATATATTCTCTTAATGTATAAGCTGCTGTAGTGCCCACTATATCCCTTTGCTGTTTTACCAATATATGGTAACGGGCACCAAACAAAGTATCCTTTTGCCAACAGTACTTAATAAAATCAACAGCGTCATTACCGCAAATATAGTCAAACTCCCTAGGGCCGGACAAGTAGATGACTCGAGCTAGAGCATTGATATCGGGATTGGTGAGACTGTCACCGTTAATCACATAAGTATCCATAAAAGTCTGAGCCCAAAGAGAAGTGATTTTTTTACTCAACAAATCATATTCTCAATAATTCGAGATACTAACGGGAACATGAACACTGAAATGGACTAAAGGTAATTCGACTTTACAACAAAACCTTAAGCCTGTTTTTGCAATTGAGACCGCACAATAATGCCGCTTCAGTCAGATCAATTTGAATCGTTTGCCTGCCTCGCCTAGCACTTCCAGACAGTGATCAAGATCGCCGATTGTATGATCGGCTGTAACAATACAGCGTAATCTTGCCATGCCCTCGGGGACAACAGGAGAAGGAATCCCCTGTACTAATATCCCCCGATTCTGGCAGTACTTTGCCATACGCCAAGCGGTTTCATTATTGCCACAGCATATAGGAAAGATGGCAGTACTGGTGCTCAGGGTATTAAACCCAATGCCATCTAGTGCCTGCTTAAGATAGTGACTATTTTTATGTAATTGCCGAATACGCCAGCCTTCCTGCTCGATAACATCGAAAGCGGCTAGAGCCGCTGCCGCCAGGGGTGGAGCTAAAGAAGCTGAGTAGATAAAACTGCGTCCCTGATGTTTAATCAATTCTATAAGTTGACCATCGGCGGCCACGTACCCCCCCATACTGGGAATAGCTTTACTTAAGGTACCAATTTTTATATCAATACTACCGGCCTTAAGGCCAAAGTATTCCTCAACACCTCGTCCGGCATCACCGAGAACTCCTATCGAGTGCGCCTCATCCACTGCGAGCAACGCACCATATTGATGTGCAATATCTACTATCGCCGGTAAATCAACAATATCGCCATCCATGCTAAAAACGCCGTCGGTAAGCACCAGTTTATTAGCAGCTCTCGGAAGTTTAGCTAATTTCTGCTCTAAATCGCCCATATCGTTATGCTTAAAACGGATGGATTTGGCTCCAGATAGTCGGCATCCATCATAGATACTGGCATGGCTGAGTTGATCTAACAGAATATAGTCCCCTCTTGAGACCAATGCAGTGATAACACTTAAATTGGTCATATAACCACTGGCAAATACAATAGCTTCAGGGTGACCGACAAACCGACTGATACGTTGTTCCAGTTGTTTATGTAGGCTAATCGTACCTGTTAGCAGACGCACACCATGTGTGCCCGATCCAAAGTTCCGCACAGCCTCCATGGCTGCTCGATCAATGACTGGATGCTGCAATAAGCCCAAATAGGAGTAGGAGCCGAACATTAACAGTGACTCACCGTCTGCAAGCGTTACCTTGGCCTTATTTGGATAAGACTTAGCCACTTCCTGCTCAAACAGATACAATTCTTCCGCGAGCCCCCACTGAACTGGCCACAAGGGCTCAGGCACAGAAAACGGCTCAGAGTGGAAATGATCTGATTTGATAATATCTGTCACAGTATTGATCTTCACAAGACGGAAAGAAAACGCTTCATCCGAGTAGCTTTGATGTCCTGCATTTCAGTCTAGCATCAATTTCGTATATCTGATGGATACAAAGTTCAGATTAGACCGTTACTATGTGAAATGTAGGCTTATCGCTCAAGGTGACAGTCAATAAATAAAATGCTCCAATAGCATCCGATAGTAAGATCATTAGGAGATAGCTATGCAGGTGTCCCCCTTCGAAAACTGCGGTGCGGTGGTTAGTGGTTTGCAACTGGCTAGCATAACCGATGCTGAATTGGATAAATTGCGTACTCTGTTTGCCGAGCATGGCCTACTGTTTTTCCGCGACCAAGTATTACCGCCTGAAGAGCATCTGCGCTTTGCGCGTCGTTTTGGTGATATTGTGGTGAATAAGTTCTTTAAAACCACAGCAGAGCATGCAGAAATAGCTGAAGTGCGCAAAGAGAAAACTCAGCAAACCAATATTGGTGGCGGCTGGCACACTGATCATTCCTACGATGA
The DNA here is from genome assembly GCA_965659315.1 of uncultured Porticoccaceae bacterium. Taxonomy (GTDB): domain Bacteria; phylum Pseudomonadota; class Gammaproteobacteria; order Pseudomonadales; family Porticoccaceae; genus HTCC2207. The sequence continues at coordinate 7,445 of CBFHVP010000083.1, forward strand.
TGAACCCGCTTTGGGCAGTATCTTGGTCGCACGAACATTGCCAACAACGGGCGGTAATACCCGCTTTGCTGATTTGGCCGCGGCCTACGATGCTCTGCCAGAGGATCTCAAAACCCGTCTTGAGGGTCTCTATGCTGTGCATTCCAATAAGCATCTCTATGGTGAGAATGGTCTTTATCGTATTACTGATTTGGCGGAACAGTTGGGCGGCATGGACCGTGTCGGTGACGCCACCCATCCTGCGGTAATTCGCCATCCGCAAAGTGGGCGCAAAGTGCTTTATGTTAATCCCGGCCATACCATTCAGTTCCAAGGTTGGGAATTTGCCGATAGCCGCGAACTATTAGATGAGCTTTATGCCCATGTTAGTCAACCTCAGTTCACCTGCAGTTTTAACTGGCAACCGGGCTCGGTGACGTTTTGGGATAACCGCTGTACTTGGCATATGGCTGATAATGACTATCAGGGGCAGCAACGATTAATGCATCGAATTACCCTCGCTGGTACGGCACTTACCGCCGCATGATTATTTAGTAGATGCGTTTAAGTATCGCCAATGACATAAAGTCTGCGATAATCTAGCCATGCCTGCAATGCGTAAAAAATCTGACTTACCCAGCAAAATCTGTCCCATTTGTGAGCGGCCCTTCACTTGGCGTAAAAAGTGGGCCAAGGTCTGGGATGAGGTGCGTTACTGTTCGGTGCGCTGCAAATCCACTGCTAAAAAACGATAAGTTCACTCTTTATGTCTTTACCTTTTACCACCGACGTATTAATTATTGGTGCTGGTCTTGCCGGCCTAA
>CBFHVP010000084.1:0-8130 GCA_965659315.1 uncultured Porticoccaceae bacterium
GGCGTCAGTAACAGCGCCCCTGAAACAGCCAGAATAATACCTTCCACGATCTCTTGAGCCGGCAACTGACCCTCCTCCAATTTACGACGGCCACGCCATAACGTGGCGAACCCCTGCTGCCGTAAAAGCTGCACACCAATCACCGCTGTCAGCAGCACCAGACCTATGGTATGCAGTGGCCCTATTTCAGCACCCACGGTAATCAGCAACCACATCTCAACGATTGGCATAACAATAAATAGCAACAACAGGGCGCGCATAAACAGTCTCCTCAGGCCTTAGACTAATATTGGGTTTGTTTTCACTATTTCAACATCTGCATTAATAGCGTAGGCTTCATTTATGAGCAACCAATCTGCACAGTTAAGGATCTACACCGCATTGGCGACGATACCTTGCGGCCGCGTGGCAACTTATGGGCAAATTGGCATGCTAGCGGGACTGCCGAGATCTGGGCGATTAGTCGGGCGAACGCTAAGAAATTTGCCCAATAACAGCGTTCTTCCCTGGCATCGAGTGATCAATGCTTCGGGTAAGATCAGCCTGCCGCAGGATAGTGATGGCTTTAAACGGCAAAAAGCCCGTTTACAGGAGGAAGGTTTGGTTGTTGTAGGCAACCACATAAATCTTACCCAATATCAGTGGCAACCTTAACCGGAGATTGTTACGTTAGCCTCCACTCTCAGCCAAACAATAGTATTGAAGTAAAGAGATAGTTCATGAGTTCAACAAGTATCAAACAAGCCCTACTCAATCGACGTATGTTAATCTGTATCTTTACTGGGTTTGCTTCCGGTTTACCACTGTATGTATTGATTTCGCTGGTTCCTGCCTGGCTACGTAGCGAGGGTGTGGGGCTTAAGGAAATTGGCTTCTTTGCCCTGATCGGCCTACCCTATACGTGGAAGTTTCTCTGGTCGCCACTGCTCGATCGCTATCCGCTATCCCTGCTCAACTATCGCCCTGGTCTGCGCCGCAGCTGGATGCTGATCACACAGGTAGCCCTGTTGCTAAGCATTGCGGGATTAGGACTTTTTAACCCTAACACGCAGATTTGGACTGTCGCTTATTTATGCCTACTGATCGCATTCTTAAGTGCGACACAGGATATTGTGCTTGATGCTTACAGACGTCAGATACTGCCAGATGCAGAACTAGGGCTCGGCAACTCGATACATGTAAATGCCTACCGTATTGCTGGGCTAGTACCTGGTTCACTGGCTCTGATATTGGCAGATAACCTACCCTGGCAGACAGTCTTTTTAATCACCGCCACTTTTATGGTGGCTGGCATTGCTTTAAGTCTAAGCATTAAGGAACCGGCAACTACAGAACAGCATCCTCACAATCTCCAGTCAGCTGTTATTCAGCCCTTTAGAGAATTTTTTACCCGTCAAGGCGTGCAGCAGGCCTGTCTGATACTGGCGTTTATGTTGTTCTACAAGCTTGGCGACAGTATGGCCACAGCATTAGCCACGCCCTTTTATTTGGATATGGGCTTCAGTAAAACAGAGATCGCCATAGTGGCTAAAAATGCAGCACTATGGCCAATGGTCATTGGTGGAATCTTGGGTGGTATTCTGATGCTAAAGATCGGCATTAATCGCGCCCTTTGGCTGTTCGGGTTGGTGCAGATCCTATCCATACTGGGCTTTGCCGTACTCGCTCGTGTCGGTGAAGGACTGTGGCTTTTGGGGCTGGTGATTGGCTTTGAATATTTGGGTGTCGGACTGGGCACCGCGGCCTTTGTTGCCTTTATTGCCCGTACAACCCATCCAGCCTTTGCCGCAACCCAGTTCGCTCTATTTACAGCACTCACTGCCATACCCCGCACGGTAGCCAGCTCAGCAACAGGCATTATTGTCGAAGATATAGGCTGGGAATATTTCTTTTATCTATGCACCGTGCTGGCCATTCCCGGTATGCTACTGTTGGTTAAAGTAGCGCCTTGGACTGACAGTCAGGATAGCGGCGTTAGCCGACAATAACCAAAATCGCGATAACGACTATCCAACAGGTCATTGCTCGGCCAAATATTGCCGTCGTGTCATTGACGCTCTGACGGCTCAATCGCAATTGGGACTGATTATTACCCAGGGCGCCCTGCACTGCAGCGTGCAAAAATTCCGCAGTGCCCGCAGTCCGACAAAACACTCTTGCTTTGGCTGCACTTAACGCATATGAAAAGTTACCCACCAACCCCAATGTTAGCACCAATAGCCTGACCGGCAGCCACTCCAGTAGCCACAACCAGCGCAATGCTAAATCAGCCGAGTTAAGCTTATTTTCAGTCGATACAGTATCAAGGTGCAATGCCAATAATCGGTAGGCCAATGCTGCTGGCGCACCGAGTAGATAGAACCAAAAAATAACTACAAAGGTACGCTCGAAAATCCGATAAGGCAGTGCCCTAAATGCTTGCTCACAAAAGTCTCCCTCAGCTTGGATATTTCCCTCTCTAGAAGCCGTATCGACCACAACAGCATCCGCAAAAGCCGCTTGTAACTCATTCGGTGGTAAATCTGCAGTAATTAGTGCTATCTGCCTATCCAAATTGCCTCGACCCAGCGCATACAGCAATACCAATAGCTCAACTACAAAGGCTGTAAATCCCCAGTGATGCGCCATTGACGACAATAAGAGGTGCAAAACAATCACCGGGATCGCCACAAATAGGGTTAATCCAATGACTGGAAACGGTGCTAAAAATGGTATTGCGGCAAGCCCTTGATGCCATTTTCGCACCCAGCCGTCACGTTGCACTGCGCTTAACTCGCTGTAGGCTTCTAGTAAAAGGACAGCCAAAAGGACAATCAAAAAACTCATATCAGCCCCCGCGCTGAGCTAGCAGATAACGAAAATGTTGCCAATCAAAAGCTGGCCCCGGATCTGTTTTTCGATCCGGCGCAATATCACTGTGACCGACAATGCGCTGGGCCGTAATCGATGGATACTCAGCACAGAGCAACAGAGTAACTTCAGCGAGGACTGAATACTGGCGATCTGTATAGGCAATATTGTCAGCTCCTTCCATTTCAATGCCAATCGAAAAATCATTGCAGTTATCACGCCCCTCAAAAACTGATACACCGGCATGCCAAGCTCGCTGATGGAAGGGCACAAATTGCACTATATTGCCCGAGCGATCAATCAGCAAATGAGAGGAAACTTTAAGGTGAGCCACTTCGGCAAAATAAGGGTGCTCGTCAGGGTTAAGACAATTACAAAATAGCTGGCCGATATAGGGGCCACCAAATTGTTCCGGTGGCAGACTTATATTATGCACAACCAACAGGCTAATATCCGCCTGCTGTGGACGGTGATCAGTGTTCGGTGAATTGAGTCGGTCAGCAGTCGTTAGCCAACCCTGTGCAATTTTCATATTGTGCGGTTTATGGTTAGACAGTCCAGTCACATTGAAACAGATCAACTAGCAAAATCCAATCCTGTTATTGCTGTTATACTGCCGCTCGCGAAGACTAGCGCCAAGGGGTTGTGCGCTTGACTTTGACCAAGGTAATACTTTGTCAATATGAGAATATAGTATAAAAGAGAGTTCAATGGCTGAAATCAATTTAACCGCTGCAACCGCCAGTGATATCCCTCAGTGCGTAGCCCGTGCACTGAATGAAGATATCAGCACTGGCGATATCACCGCGCAATTAATTGCTGTCGACAAACAGGCTAAAGCAATTGTTATCTCAAGGGAAACCGCGACCATTTGTGGGCGTCCCTGGGTCGACGAAGTGTTCAAACAGCTTGATGGCAATATTCAGGTTATCTGGCATGTTGAAGAGGGTGAGTTAGTCCCAGCGGATACAAAAATCCTCACGTTAATCGGTAACGCCCGTATGTTACTGACCGGTGAGCGAGCCGCGCTTAATTTTTTACAGACTCTCTCAGCTACAGCCACCCTAGCGCGACAATATGCAGATCTCGTGGAAGGCACAGAGGTGCGCATTCTCGATACTAGAAAAACTATTCCCGGTCTTCGTTTAGCCCAGAAATATGCGGTAACGGTGGGCGGTTGTCACAATCATCGTATCGGCCTCTATGACGCCTTTTTGATTAAAGAAAATCATATTGCTGCCTGTGGCGGCATTGCCCAAGCGGTTGCGCAAGCGCGGCATATTGCCGCAGATAAGTTAGTGGAAGTCGAAGTAGAGAATCCACAAGAACTGCGGCAAGCCCTCAATGCAAAGGCCGATGTAGTAATGCTGGATAATTTCTCACCGGAGGAGATCGCTCAACTAACAGCAATGGATCTTGGTCAGACCAAAATTGAAGTGTCGGGGAATATTACCGATGATACAGTGAAACAGTATCTCAGTTCAGTGGTGAGTTATATTTCCTCAGGGAGCTTAACCAAACATATTCAAGCAATAGATCTATCGATGAGATTAATCTAATAGTTTTTATATATCACTAACAGAGCACAGCCTTTGAACATACCCCGTCATCCCAAACTATTCGACCACTGGCCTGTAATTTGCCTGTTAGTATAAAAGTTTCGGTGCTATTGGGAGAGTTTGCTGGCGCAGTCGCCGTGATAATAAATGTCTGTCCAACCGCGCCATCGCCTTCATCTTGTGCCGTTGCAGTACCGGTTAGCGCCAACCCTACCTGTTCCTCACCAGCACTCACATTCGCAGGAATACCATTGGTGCCTTGCCTACAGGCTCCGACCTCAGCTAGCCCCTGAGATTGAGCGCAGACCTCGACTGCCGTCTTAAGTGCACTGGTGCCAATGATCGTTCCAGTAAACTCTGCCCGCAATAAGTAATTTTGGTACGCAGGTACTGCGATTGAAGCCAATATACCGATAATAGCGATAACGATCATCAGTTCGATTAAGGTGAATCCCATATGCTGGTTATACATAAATAAATCTCCAAAATAGTCTGTGTGCCAGAGGCAGTGTTGAATAACGTTAATCGGCAAGATTAAACCTAGCTAATCCGCAAAATAGCCAATTGCATCGATCAACCGCGCCTATCTTCTCGCCTGTAATAACTTTAATTAACCTGTCAGTAACTGCTCAAAAATTTAGTCATAGCGGCTATCGAATCCAGTTTTTGTTTTTGATTCCGTGATTGCCCGCACGATGGCGATTGATTTGACCCAGTACACTGACGTCGATCGATTTTGACAAGGAAGGTCAATATCAATGAGTGAGGGCCCTTTAGTACTTCATGGTTTACCAAAGCGATTGGTTGATAACCAGCTTATTGATGCATCGCAATTGGAAGCCGCTAGTCAGAGCGCCAAGTCAGCCAATATTTCACTAGTACAACATCTTTGCGATCAACGCCTGATCTCTGATAAAGCCATTGGCACCTGTATTGCAGCTGAGTTTGGCTTACCCATTTATGCTCTAGAGCACCATAATATAGATAATATTCCAAAAGATTTAATTGACGGCAAGCTACTTAAAAAATATCAGGTTATGCCTTTATTACAACGTGGCAACATCGTCTTCATCGCGATTGCGGATCCTACTGACTACCGTGCGATTGATGAGATCCAGTTTCAATTGGGCAACAGAGTTGAACCGGTACTAGCCTATTTTTGCAGTATTAAGTCAGTATTAGAGAAATGGCTGGACAACAGTAGCTTCGATAATATCGGCGAGGTGCTTAGCTCTATCGACAATATACATCCCAATAATTTGGACGTGGATGCTATTGAAGAGCAGAAAAATATTAACGGTAGCGATGATGAAGATGAAGCGCCTATCGTGCGTTTTATTAATAGAATGCTGACTGATGCAATAAAAATCGGCGCCTCTGATATTCATTTCGAACCCTACGAGAAGAGCTATCGAGTACGTTTTCGAGTCGATGGTATTTTGCGTGAAGTAGCCTCACCGCCAATTAACTTGGCGCGACGCTTAGCCGCCCGTTTAAAAGTGATGTCAATGATGGATATCTCTGAACGACGTATCCCTCAAGATGGCAGAGTTAAACTCAAGCTATCGACAACAAAATCTATTGATTTTCGAGTCAATACCCTACCGCTACAGTTTGGTGAAAAAATAGTGATGCGCGTTCTCGATACCACCAAGGCGACATTGGATATTGATACATTGGGCTTTGAAAATAGCCAAAAGGCCTTGTACGCAAAGGCTTTGGCTCGCCCTCAAGGCATGATCTTAGTCACAGGCCCCACAGGGAGTGGTAAAACAGTATCACTGTACACTGGCCTCAATATCCTCAATACCGCGGAACGCAATATCAATACAGCCGAAGATCCTATTGAAATCAACCTTACAGGTATCAATCAAACGCAGATCAATACACGAGTGGGTTTGAGTTTTTCAGCGGCGCTACGTTCGTTTTTACGTCAAGACCCCGATGTCGTGATGGTCGGTGAAATCCGCGATCTCGAAACTGCCGAAATTGCTATAAAAGCAGCTCAGACCGGCCATCTGGTCATGTCGACATTGCACACCAACAGCGCGCCTGAGACTTTAACTCGTCTGCTCAATATGGGTGTGCCATCATTTAATCTTGCCACCTCGGTAAGCTTAATTATTGCTCAACGTCTTAGCCGCAAGTTATGCACTCATTGTCGCATACCGTTCAATGAGGTACCTGATAACGTACTTGCACAAGAGGGTTTTGATAATATTGGCATAGCTAAACAGGATTTTAACTTGTTTAAACCGAGTAATTGTGACCACTGTACTAATGGCCATAGGGGTCGTATTGGCGTATACGAAATATTACAGGTGACGCCGACAATCTCTAATATCATTATGCAGGGTGGCAGTTCACTGGATATTTTGTGTGCTGCGCTGAAAGAGGGTTTTATGCCGCTGCGCGTATCTGCGCTGCGCAAAGTTGCTCAGGGATTAATCAGTATTGAAGAAGCCAACCGAGTCACCAAGGACTAAGTAAGATGGCGGCAAAGTTGGAGAGGCGGTTATATACCTACAGCGGTAAAAATCGCCAGGGACAGACCGTCACTGGCGAGGTGCATGCCGATAATCTAGCGCACGCAAAAATTCAATTGTACAAACAAGGTATTATCGCGACATCGTTAAAAAAACACGTCATACCCTTATTAGATCATATCAGCCGCGGTAAAAAAGTTGTGCCCGCTGATATCGCTGTTTTTACACGGCAGTTGGCGACCATGATAAAAGCTGGGATCCCTCTAGTACAAAGCTTTACTATTATCGCTGATGGGTCGCACAAACCTTTGCTCAAGACGCTTATTTATAAAATCCGCGATGATGTCACTGCCGGTGATAGCTTCGCCAATGCATTAAGTAATAACCCAGCCCACTTCGATGACTTGTTCTGCAGTCTGATAAAAGCAGGCGAAAATGCAGGCGCACTAGAAACCATGTTAGACCGCGTCGCTTCCTACAGGGAAAAAACAGAGCAATTAAAAGCCAAAATTAAAAAAGCCCTGACCTATCCAATAGCCGTCATACTAGTAGCTCTAGTTGTCACTGCTATTCTACTGATCAAAGTGGTGCCCGTGTTTGCTGATACCTTTGCAAGTTTTAACGCCGAATTACCGGCATTTACATTACTGGTACTAGATTTATCACAGTCTCTTCAGTCTTCTTGGTGGTATCTGCTGGTTGCTATTGGTATCGCTCTTGTCGCTTTTCATCAGACAAGATTGAGGTCTCAACGATTTCTCTATCTAACAGACAGCTATCAGCTAAAACTGCCGATAGTGGGCAATATTTTACGCAACGCAGTTATTGCACGTTTTGCGCGCACATTGGCCACGACATTTTCTGCGGGGACTCCTCTTATTGAGTCCCTGCACTGCGTTGCCGGTGCCGCCGGCAATCGGCTCTACCATGATGCTATTCTTGATATATGTGATGATGTCAGAAATGGCGTTCAACTGCATCAAGCGATCAGGGCACGAAAAATATTCCCAACTCTACTGCATCAAATGACCGCCATCGGCGAAGAATCGGGGACGCTTGATGACATGTTAGAAAAGGTCGCACTGCATTATGAAGAGGCTGTTACCAATGCAGTGGATAATCTCACCAATCTTCTTGAGCCACTAGTAATGACCTTATTGGGAATAGTTATTGGCGGCCTGCTAATTGCTATGTATTTGCCTATTTTTCAGCTGGGGAATATGCTTTAGTACTAT
>CBFHVP010000085.1:0-8037 GCA_965659315.1 uncultured Porticoccaceae bacterium
CAGAGAGATTTTTTGCTGATCAAAACCCGACTGATCACGAAATCCACCATCATGAGTAAAATTAGCAGCTACACCTACAGTACCCAAAGTAGACTGATATTTAAGCCTACTATAGTCGTCGGCACCAATCTCTAGTGCCGCTTTACTACCAGAGGATGACGCTGGTGTGACTATATTGATCACCCCATGCATAGCGTTGGAGCCATGTAATACAGTGCCGGTGCCGCGCAACACTTCAATGCGCTGTGCCATTTCTGTATTGGCATCAAATAGTTCATTTATATTACAAAATCCAGCAGCTCTGAGCGGAATACCATCTTCCTGCATCAGAAAACCGCCACAGCCACCAGCACCGGTTAATACTGGCGAGCGCATCGCCGGTAGATATTCCTGACCATTGCCACGGTGCAAATTAACCCCCGCGACGCGCGATAGCGCTTGTTGTACATGAGCATGAGACACCAGTGCTAAGGTGCTCTCATCGAGCACTGAGACAGTCCCAATCACCTCCGTCAGATCAGCTTCCGCGCGCGTGGCCACTGTGACAATTTCATCAATATTGGCTAATGTAGTATTGGCTACTAAGGCTAATCCAAGCGCCAGATAGGTTCCTTTGTAAAACATATAAACAGTAAATCCTTAATCTTCTATAGTAAAAATGAGCCCAGCATTGGCCTGTAATCGATCAATTAATAATGATCCCATCGCCGGTGCTGGGGTCCAAATACCACCGCTGGCAGCCTGAGGATTTTTCAACAGACATACAGCACTCTCTGCGATCATTTGCGAGGTTGATCCATAGCCTGGATCTTTGTCTCCCTGAACACTGACTTTAACGATATCTCCAGCAGTCGATTGACCAATAAATAAAACATCATACAACCCGTTTTCACGCTGCTCTCGATCCGGCCCCTCGCCTGGCTGAGTCTGATCCTCAGCCATAGACTTATCATTGGTGATATGCTGAGCAACTGCCTCGCCTTTATCGCCTGGGCCAGTCATTATCATCTCATCATAAATAAAATCACTACCATAATGGTGGTGCATCAATAAGTTAGAACGGTGGATATTTTTGGTGTTAATAGTCGCCATCACAAAGGGAGCAACCCAGCTCTGCAGTCGTTCATCAAACTCAGGCTTGTTACCCAGTGGCTGCTGGGGTCCGGTGAAACCGGTGGCCAAAGAAAACGGATCTCGCAACACATTAATCAACTCGCGATCATTTGCCGCAGCGACCATAGTCGCGCGGAAACTGGCTAATGTGCCACCAGACCAAGTGCCCTTCATTGCTCGCACACGACCACTGACACGAGGCACTGTAGCACCCAATTTTTGCTCGGCAGTCTGCTGTAAAAACAGCACACCCAAATCAAAAGGAATAGAATCAAAGCCACAAGAGAAGACAATTCGCGCGCCACTGGATTGTGCCGCTTCACTATGCTCAGCAATCATTTTATGCATCCAGCCCGGCTCACCACATAAATCCACATAGTCGGTGCCAGCCATCGCACAGGCCGCAACCAATTCATTGCCATACAGCTGATAGGGCCCCACCGTTGAGCAGATCACCGCACTGCGTTCGACCATCGCCTTAATCGAACCCAGATCGGCAGAGTCCGCAACCACTAAAGGCACAGCAGAAGAGATCCCCATTTCATCTCTCACCTGCTCTAACTTGCTCTTATTGCGCCCTGCCATCGCCCAATTGACATCACTATTAACGCCGTATTGCTTATTTAAATATTCGACAACTAGCCGGCCAGTAAACCCTGTCGCGCCATAAACGACGATATCCAATTCTCGATCAATTTTCATAGGGAGTCTCTTTTAGAAAATGTTGGTAGGATTTAATGGTAACATCTATTTTTATTAAACTTTGCGGCAATGTAGACTGGGGGTTCACCGAAATACGCCATTAGATATGCCCTCTCTGATACCAGAACATATAAGGATAATCAGTTGAATCCTGCACGGGCAACACCGTTAAACCACAATGTCTAAAGAAACCTACTGCGACCTTCTGAGCTTTGACTAACAGGCCATCAGCACCCAACATTTCAGAGGCCAAAAACACCTCCTTCATTAAATGCTGACCATAGCCCCGACCCTGATGCGATGGCGCAATATACAGCCCGTGCAGAAGATGACCACGTCCGTTGACGGTGACTAGCATGTTTTCAGCATCCCATGCCGCTACGCCAACGACTCGGCCTAAGTCTTTATATAACAGAAAACGATATTGCCTAAAGTCTTGCTGGTCATAACGTAAAACTGGCACAGCGAGGCGCTTGTTTCGCTCAGACATAGGCCAGGACATGACTGCATCATCAATCACTTGATTAATTAATTCTAAGTCTATCAAGCTACCAATCGCGACGGTCATTTAAAGCATACTAACCTTAAAAATAGGAGTACTAGCAGGAAATCTAATAGTCTAGTACTGTTACGCGATAACAACAAAAAGGTATTAATGCCATGCCCCACCCTAGTATAGCGTTGCTCGTCATAAGCCTTCTAATCACTGGTCTTTTGGGCTGCAAAAAGCCCATCTCAACATTAGAAGCAGACAGTATTTATTTCAACGGCAAAATAATTACTGTTGATGACAGCCTCGGCACTGTTGCAGCAATCGCAATTAAGGGTGAGCGTATTATCGCTCTCGGTTCTATTGATGCAGTAAGCCAGCATAAGGGCCACAATACCGCAGTAATTAACCTTGAAGGCAAAACCATGTTGCCGGGTTTTGTCGATGCTCACAGCCATCTATCAGCGGTGGCAATTCAAGCCAATGCCGCCAATTTATTGCCGGCTCCCGATGGTCCAGTCAACAACATCAGTCAGCTACAGCAAACTTTACGAGACTATTTGCTCAATTCAGATATTGTCAGCGAGCATAAGTTGGTCATGGGATTTAACTATGATGACTCACAACTGCTGGAGCAACGTCATCCAACCAGGCATGAACTGGATGCAGTCACCAAAGATATTCCTATATTTGCTCTGCATCAATCCGGCCACTTAGGTGTATACAATACTAAGGCACTAGAGTTAGTTGGCATCAATGCTGAGTCAGTTAACCCCATGGGCGGTGTTATTGAACGAGAAGCAGACGGTAAAACGCCCAATGGCGTATTACAGGAGACCGCGCATTTCACTGCTCTTTTTAGCCTTATCCCCAAGTTTTCTCCACAGCAGTATGTCTCCTTTTTGAAAGCTGGTGAGGCAACCTATGCGGCTAATGGTTTTACCACAGTGCAAGATGGCAAAACCGATGCGCTTTCACTTCAAGCATTAGTTGCAACCTCTCAAGCTAACGTATTAGATGTAGATGTGGTGTCATACCCAGATATCGTTAAGGTCAATATCAATACCCCAACTTACCAACCATTTATCTCTCGCGACTACACCAATAACTTCCGTATCGGTGGCGTTAAACTAACATTGGATGGGTCCCCCCAAGGCAAAACCGCCTGGTTCACTCATCCATATCATCGACCACCGGCTAACCATAATAAAAACTTCGCTGGATACGGTGCGCTTTCCGATAAATTAGCTCTAAAGTGGTTTAACTTGGCCTACAAAAATAAATGGCAATTGATGGTTCATGCCAATGGCGATGCTGCTATTGATCAATTTATCCGCAGTACCGAACAGGCACAGGCAAGTTTCGATAGCTCAGATGCTAGAACTGTACTAATACATGGTCAATTCTTACGTAAGGACCAAGTTGCTAAAATTGAACAACTGAGGGTGTTTCCCGCACTCTTTCCTATGCACACTTTTTACTGGGGCGATTGGCATAGAGATTCAGTGGCAGGGCCTGCTCGCGCGCAAAATATTTCTCCTACAGGTTGGCTAATGGCCCGAGGTATAAAGTTCTCTATCCACTCCGATGCGCCGGTTACCTTCCCAAACTCTATGCGAGTAATGCACAGTGCTGTTAATCGAACGACTAGAACTGGCGCAATTCTCGGTCATGAACACAAACTTAGTCCTATGGATGCGATCAAAGCCATGACAATCTGGCCGGCCTACCAGCATTTTGAGGAGAACCATAAAGGCTCTCTAGCAATTGGCAAGCTGGCTGATTTAGTGATACTAGATAAAAACCCTATCGAGGTTGAGCCTGAAAATATTAAGGATATTGTGGTACTCGAAACGATGAAGGCTGGCCGAACTATTTACTCTCGGCAACCTCTGTAGCGACGGCATTATGGGCTGGCAAAAATTATAATCAAATGGCAGGCGCGCTATCAGCCTAATCTAAAATCGGCCTAATCTAAAAGACAAGACGCCTAGTTCATCCAAATCCCATTAGTCACCTGACAATCCAATGCATCTAATACCATATGCACGGATAACCCCAACCCCACAAGCCGGCACCGAGGGATACAGCTGAGTACGAGATAAATTGCTATAAAAGGTAAACGATGGAGAGGGTGAAAGCCAATACTGCATCGATTGGGATCATAAATGGGATTAGCCCACAGATGATCAAGATCAACAAGCATAGTCGCCATCATCACTAGAAAAGCAACTCGCCAATTATTGCGATAAAAAATACCAGCTAGCAAAGCTGGCACTAAAAAGTGTAATCCTAAATGAAGCATTTCTGAGTGTTAGTTTCGTATTATTACAGGCGGCAAAGTATACCTAAGATAACATCAATCAACACACTCCAACCGCTCACCACCAATAATCTTGTGATGGGATCTTATTGTCGTTGTCTCAATCTCTTCAGTGCACTTGAACCAGCGATTCAGACTCGGGCGCTCTGCTGATCACAGATGATCTGACCTGTTTATTTGCTGTTATTAATTGATTGAGATGACGATATTGATCACAGAGGTAACGATTGACCCATTCGCTGCTATTGGAGTGACGAGGGAGATCATCTTCCAATTTGTTGATAGCCATCCATGTCACCTCTTCCGCCTGCGCCCAGTAATGACCGTTGGCAAATGTGCTGGCCAAAAGAAGTGCCGAGCGGCTAAACCAATCACATGCCACCTCGGGCTCAATCATCCGCTTACTAAACAATATCTCCGACACTTCAAAGGCGCAACCTAAATGCGGCAGCGCATCCGACCACAGCATATGATCACGATAATACTGCCCTGTATCGAGCCCAACCTGCCAAAACTGTATAGCTTTGCTGACATTACCTTCTAGCTCCATACGGTGATTAACACATAAAAATCGAAGTTTCATAACGAACAGTTCCTAACAGTTGAGTCACATAAATGAAATTTTCAGTCATTCTAGTTGACCTTTTCTTAAATGTAAATGATAATCATTCGCATCTAGAAGATTAAATAGGAACATTTTTATGATCAATAGGCGTAAATATCTTACCAATGTAGAGCTTGGCTTTAAGATTCTTTTTAGAACATCACTGATGTTTGGGTTTGCCGCACTGTACATTTACAGCTGGCTTATACTTTACCAATAGACGTACAGAGCAAAGCAACCTGCGCGTATCCATATACTCTACGCGATGTATTCGAGCACAGTCCCCTCCCTGCTTTCTCTGCAGAGAAGGGGTGCGATAGTAGGAAAATCAAATGTTTGGCGCTTATGGTAGATCTTCAACCGGCCTAACGAGGAAGGCTAAACTTTTTCATCACATCAGCAACTGATTCAACTGACGTGATATTACCCAATCCTTTACCAGCCTGCCAAAACTTAACATCATCACTAAAAGCCGTTTTACTGTAGTTACGAATGCCTTTACTCATCAACCACATCCTCGCATACTTTTTTAAACTCGGTTTACGCAGCATATAATTGATCACGGGACCAGTTTGTAACCCGCCTCTCATAATATCATCGGTCTTTATTACTGAAGAGTTATTACCGGCAATTTTGTTGGTCCAAACAATATCATCTTCAGAGGAGTCGACAATCGCTTGCTTATAAGAATCAGTGATCATGCATTCATTAGTGGCTAAAAAACGGGTCCCCAACTGAACACCCGCATAACCCAATTTTAAGGCCTGCTGAAAATCTTTGGCATTACCGATACCACCGGCACAGATCAAGGGGATATCAATATCATGCAACTCCTCCATAAATTGCTCTGCAGCTTGTATTCCAGTCTGACCACCCCCGCGCCAATTAATGCAATTAAGCCCATCAACACCTGAGTCACGCATCGCCAAGGCAACTTTTTTGTTGGGAACATCGTGATATACCTTAATGCCATGCTCCTTGGCCGTTTTAACCACCGCATCTGGTTTACCTAAAGAGGTTAGAAAAAATTTAATCCCCTCTTCAATGGATATTTCCATCCATTGTTTCATCTGCTCATGGTATTTCTTATTGGCCCCACCAAAAATGGTGAAGTTGACACCAAAGGGTTTATCAGTCAATTGCTTTATCAACTGTAACCCTTCACGAAAATCATGACCATAAAGCGAGGTTAAAGCGACTGGCTGCACTACTCCGAAACCACCAGAATCAGACACTGCCGCCACCAGCTCAGGATTTGATCCTGGGTACATAGGGCCACAGACAACAGGCTTCTTAGCACCTGTATCTGACAGAAATTGTTTGACATTCGGGTTCATAGCAGAGTCCTTGTAGATAGAGTTTTATTCTGGAAATTGGTGCAACCTAAAATAGCACCCCTCTTTATGGCACTTATTATGTCATTTTATATTAGAAATTCAACAAGCTTTTTCTCTCATCTCTGGGATAACGGTTCGGAAACTGAGATTAGAAAAATTAGAGGAAAATTTTTCTGCAAAGTTTTGTAACTTAAAGTAGCCACAAAAAACCCCTACAGCTCAATAGCTATAGGGGCTCTAATATATGGCGGAGAAAGAGGGATTCGAACCCTCGATACGCTATTAACGTATACGCCCTTAGCAGGGGCGCGCCTTCAGCCACTCGGCCACTTCTCCAAAATCGGTCTATATTTAACGCTGTTTAGAAACGACTATGCCGCCCTGCGTTAGCGGCGGCATAATATCACATCGACGGAAAAATCAAAGACTGTTATCGCCAGATTCATCCATCTGGGGCGATTTTTCGCCACCTTTTTCCATCTGAATTCTCTGGTAGATTTCCTCCCTGTGCACAGCTACTTCTTTTGGTGCGTTTACACCTAATCTAACTTGATTTCCACGAACACCTAGCACGGTAACAGTGACTTCATCACCAATAACGAGAGTCTCTCCAACTCTTCTTGTTAGTATCAACATAGCACGCTCCTACAATACTACCCTAGCACTCAATGAAGGGTAAATTATCCATAATCCACCATAAAAAAGGTGGCTTTTCCTTTTAACATCCCTTTACAGCCACGCCTATAGCTACAAGAGAACTTCGAATCTAGCAGAGTTTGCGGTTATTGTCCAAATAAGGATTAACTCGGTTGACTATCTTGTGTATCCAGTTCAAATCCAGAGTGCAAAGCACGTACTGCTAACTCGAGATAACGCTCTTCAATCACAACGGTGATTTTGATCTCAGAGGTGGTAATTAATTGAATATTTATGCCCTCTTGAGCTAGGGCCTCAAACATTTGAGAGGCGACGCCAGCATGAGAGCGCATACCCACGCCAACAATCGACACCTTAGCAATACGGTCATCGGCATCGACTTCTTGAGCACCCAAATCCTCAGCAATCTTACGAAGTAAAGCCTCGGCCTGTGCCAGATCATTGCGATGCACTGTAAAGGTGATCGTGGCCGAGTTATCTTTGGCCACATTTTGTACAATCACATCAATCTCGATATTCGCAGCACTAATCGCACCCAAAACTTTATACGCCACGCCTGGCTGATCGGGAATACCGCGAATAGTTAGTTTCGCCTCGTCACGATTAAAGGCAATGCCTGATACAACTGCTTTTTCCATCTGATCTTCATCCTCAAGCGATATCAGCGTGCCTGGGCCCTCTTCAAAACTGGACATAACACGCAGTGGTACATTGTATTTTCCAGCAAACTCGACCGAGCGAATCTGCAGTATTTTCGAGCCCTGACTGGCCATTTCTAGCATTTCTTCAAAGGTAATTTTATCCAGACGCC
>CBFHVP010000086.1:0-7785 GCA_965659315.1 uncultured Porticoccaceae bacterium
TGCCGCCATTACACTGCCGCGTCACTACAGTATTGTCACCGCTGCCGCTGCACTGCTTAGCTATAGCTTATTGATTAATTATTATGTGGCCATTGCCTCGATAGCGCCGGTAGCACAAGCCGGCCATGGCCATCACGCTGAGAGCAATAATCTGCATATTCTAGGTATGTGGGCTAACTTTGCTATTAGCGCCTTAATTATTACTTACTTTATTAGTCGTATGGCCAATACGCTCAAGGATCAGCAACAACAGATTGCTGAACAGCGCGAAGCACAATTGCGCGACGAGCAATTACTGGCCGTCGGCACCTTGGCCGCCGGCACAGCCCATGAGTTAGGTACGCCGCTTAATACTATGAAACTACTGGTTGATGAAATGATCGCCGATGCACAACATTCGCAAGATGACTTGCATCTGCTTAATCAGCAACTGGCACTGTGCAAAACAACATTAAAACAGTTGTTAACCACGGCTGAACAATCTCAGCATAAACAACTAGCCGCTCAGCCATTACATACATATTTTTCCGCTTTACTTGAGCGCTGGTTACTTATGCGCCCAACAGTAAAAGCCAATATTGAATTGGCCGATGGTGAGCAAAGTGCTTGTTTCCACCCGACGATTGACCAATCAATTATCAACCTTCTCAATAATGCCGCAGATGCCAGTCCTGATCGGGTTGATATCAATCTGAGTTGGGACAATGACCAAGCGATGATTTGCATTCGCGACTATGGCTCGGGCTTGGATGCTAGCAAAATTGATCAATTAGGCCAGGCCTTTGTCACAGATAAAGCTGATGGCGTGGGTCTAGGTCTGTTTTTATCGCAGGCAACATTAACCCGTTTTGGTGGCGAAGTGAGACTACAAAATAGTAAAGATGGCGGCACCATTACCGAAATAACATTACCTTTGCATGGATCCGAGTTAATTGTTGGCACCTCAGTATGAACTATTTAATTATTGATGATGACAGTAGTTTTAGCGCCGTACTGAAGCGCGCCCTTGTCCGGCTCGGCAACTCTGTCGTCATCGCCAATAATGGCACTGAAGCAGCACAGCAGTGCGCCGATAGCACCTTTGATCGCGTGGTACTCGACTTAAAGTTAGACCAAGAGAGCGGCCTAGCTATACTCAAACAGTTAAAGCAATTACAGCCAGATATAAACGTACTTATATTAACCGGCTACTCCAGCATCTCAACTGCCGTTGAGGCCATCAAACTTGGCGCCATTAACTATCTGTGCAAACCAGCCTCAGTCGATGACATTGTTACTGCATTTGAAAATAATGATGGCAACACAGAGGTACTAATGAAAGACTCACCGCCCTCGGTTAATCGTCTGGAATGGGAGCATATACAGCGCGTGCTTAATGAAAATCAGGGTAATATCTCCGCCACAGCACGTAGTCTGGGAATGCACCGCAGAACATTGCAGAGAAAACTTCAAAAGCGACCAGTAAAAGCCTAATCTCCGTTAGTTCAGCACTCTATAACCACGGCCCTTAAGGCATTTTCTTACCACCATATCCTGCTTATGGCGACTGCGTTTATTGGACTTTACCCCACCAAGCACCGCCCCAGCACCGGCACTGCGCTCAGCAGTGTCGCTATTACCAACCACGGCGCCAAGCACACCGCCGACAACAGCGCCTTCAACCGCACCCTCAACGGTGCGATTGGCAACATTAATTTGCGCGGCATATTGCTCGCAGTCAGCGAGGTCCACTTGATACTGAGCCAGATCAACGCCCAGCGTATCAATAATCACTTTTTCTGGCGCACCGTAACGATAGCCACTGGCACAAGCTGAGAGAAATAAAACCATGGTCAGGGAAAGGTATAATTTAAACATTGGGATTACCTACTTGGTTAATTTATCCTTTGATGCCAACGTGCCGCGATCGGATCGGTTGACGCCTATTTAGACTTGGTATTATTCATAATGCCACGCACAGCCGCCGGCAAGTCAGCAGGCAATACCACTAACTTGGCATTGGATGAATTGGACATGGTTTTCATCGCATCAATATACTGCTCACCAAGCAAATACATCGCTGGTAGCTCTTTATCCTGAATAGCCTCATTTACCTTAGTCAAAGCCGATTTGGTTGCCTCAGCCAGTACCACTTGCGCCTCTGCATCGCGTCGCGAGGCCTCCAAGCGACCATCAGCCTCCAAAATCGCCGCAGTCTTTTCACCATCGGCTCTGGTAACCGTAGCACGGCGCTGACGTTCCGCGGCAGCCTGTTCTTCCATCGCCTGTTGCATGGTGCCAGATGGATTAATATCCTGAATCTCAACAGTTTTCAGAGTAATACCCCAGTCAGCAATATCATCTGAAATAGAGGTTTTTAGTTTGGCCTTAATTTGGTCTCTGGAGGACAATGCATCATCTAGCGCCATCTCACCGACAATAGAACGCAGTGATGTTTGCACCAGCGTGCGAATCGCCAGTTCATAATCCTCCACACCGTAAACCGCCTTCTCAGGGCTAACAATATTGATATAGGCAACGGCATTGGCAATAATCACCACATTATCCAGTGTAATCACCTCTTGAGAGGGAATATCTAGCACAATATCCTTGGTAGTAATTTTAAACGACACATCATCAATATAGGGGATTATCAAATTAAGACCGGGATTGAGCGAGCCATGATATTTCCCCAATCGTTGAACTACCCACTTCGACCCCTGCGGTACCAGACGGATACCTTTGTACAGAGTGATAATTACCAGTAAAAATATCGTGACAACTACAAATAGACCTTCCATTTCTAAGCTCCTATTAGAGACTATGTAAGTTTAGTAACAATGAGAACATCTCCGGCAATCTCCTTGATATGCAGGCGATCCCCCAGAGCAACCTCCATATCACAGGAAAATGCCCATTCATCACAGCCCAATACCGCGGTAGTAAAACGCATCCTGCCATTGCTGGTCTCTGTGGGGACTTTTATCACTTGGCCAGATTCACCGATAGCCGATTCTTTTGCCAAGCCTTCAAAATTGCGGTCGGCTATTTTCGGCTTAATCACCAAAAACCACAGCACGGTGAAGGCCACCGATGACAATGTCCATAACAGCACTTGCCAGTTAAAGCTCATATCAACGGCCAAACTGATAAGGCCAACAATAATCGCGCCGAGGCCAAACCACATAATGGTAAAGCTAGGAATAAAGATTTCGGCAATAATTAAGATAAGCCCCAGAACTAACCAGTGCCAGTACAATAATTGCATATCCATGTCATCGTCTCTTATGAAAAAATAGCCGTTTAAGAGTAACAAACTTTAACTCAAGCCGATACTCCAGAGATAGTCATCTGCCGATGCTACGTTTAGACTAATCGAAAAAAATAGTGACGGGTAACTCTGGTTGATTCCATTGGCAGCAACCCGAAGACAAAAAGCCCCCAATTAAGGGGCTACGAAAACGCTCTTGACCAAATCAAGGATCATCCACAAAAGGACCCTTTTTATCTGGGTGCTGGTAGTTATAATTGTCCTTTTGCTCATTATCTACATAGTCTTTTAATAGCCCATGGAGATTATCGATATCGTAGATATAGCTCTCCGGATATTTCTCTATCACCTCCGCATCCCGTGGCTCAAAGCGTTTTGGCGGCTTTTCAAAAATATACATCTCAGGAAATACCTTTTCGATAGCTTCTTTTGAGTACGCATAAATGTAATACCATACGCCACCTGTGGTGTAGCTATAGAAGACATAAAATTTTTTCTTTTTCATTTAACCGGTATCCATCTGTAAGTTTGATAATAGACATCGCCTAGATATCGTATTCCAGTACCCACACCTAATTCCTGATTGGCGGGCTACACTTACCGTCTTATAGATCATCCACAAAGGGACGCTTTTCATCTGGATGTTGATAGATATAGTTACTTTTCTGTCTATTCTCTCTATAGTCTTTTAAAGAACCATGCAAATTATCAATATCAAAGATAAACAACTCCGGATTATCCTCAATGCACCGTGCATCCCGCAGGCTAAAGCGTTTTGGCGGCTTTTCAAACACATACATCTCAGGAAATACCTTTTCGATAGCCTCTTTTGAATATGCGTAAATGTAATACCATACGCCCCCTGTGCCATAACTATAAAAGAAGATAAATTTTTTCTTTTTCATTTTATCGGTATCCATCTGTGGCTATGGTAATAAGTATTACCTATATATCGTATTTCAGTACCCCCACCTAATTCCTGATTGGCAGGCTGTACTTTTCTTGGAGGTTTGTACGGGTTGGTAAATTCATCCTCATTAAAAATAAAAACACCTATGGGTCTATTTGCCATTGCCAGTTTACTTTTCGCTTTGGCACTTGAAGCATAAATATCCTTAGTAAAATAGGCATATCCATCTTCTGATGCTTTGACATACCCCTGTACCGCTATACCTTTGTGACCGTCCTCATTAGTATAGCGATTGATATAAAAAGCACTTGGCCCCTCATTAGCAGGGGAAATGGCTTCTACTAATTTAAAAATCCGCGCTAGTAGCCTTAAAAATCGAGCATTAGCTAGATGTATATCATCGGCCTCATGGGGCATTGGAATCGCCCCGCCAGTCACTAAAATACCACCAAATACCTCGGTACCCAGCACTCTTTCAAGCACTTCGGCGATCCGCTGTGCTTCACTGGATCCAGCATTTAGCTCACCTTTGGTGATACAAAAGTTTAGCGCATTGGCCAGACGCAACCCATCCCATGAGATTTTATCGGCATCATACCGGTACTCGCGAATTGGTATATACACTGGATAGAAGCTACAACGATAACGTCCATCCCACCAAGATAAGTTACAGCCAAAGCCCCATTTCGTCTCTACCCGATTAATGATTTTTATGTGTTTTGTGAAATAGTCTTTATCAACAACCCAGTCGGCCACATTACTAAAGACATTTTTAACAGTATTGTCGATCCCCGTGACTCTGTTTACGGCGCCGTTATGGCTGGCGCCACTGGAGAACACTAATTGATCATTGACACCACCAATAACACTTCCCAAATCTTTTACAAATAAATCGACATAGCCATCTAAATTAAAGTCGTCCAGTACCAGCTCCAGTGAAACTTTGGACCAGGATTTAACCGCTGCAAGTCGCTTACTGGTTGGACGCAACAGCTTAAAGCTATGATCTGATGTCTGTCGCAATATGGTTTGGCTGATAACACCATTATTAATATTGCCTGTAAGTCGACGGATAGAGAGATCTTTGTGGCCATCCCCATTGATATCACCCACTCGCATTTCAAATTGATAGTTTTTCTGACTGGCTAGAGTATCTTGAGTAGGCGGCTTTCCAGCATAAACCGTGACCGAGATTGTCTGACCAGTGGGACATCCCCGCCGGCGAAACTTTGAACAGACACGACTAGAGCGATAATGATAGGTGCCCGGTGCTTTGCCTGTGAAGGTTTTACTGCTTGAAGTTACGCCGCTCACCAACTGCCAGCGTCGAGGACCATGACCCACTTTCTCTTGTAGAAAGGTATGCTCCTCATAGGTAATGGTATAGGCCTGACCGGCCCTTACAGCAGTGGCTGATGCAGTTAACGCATCAACTGGTATGGTGAATAAAATAAGTGTTAAAAAGCAAAATAGCGAGGCTACGCCAAAAAGGCTTAGAGGCCTTGTATTCATATGACAGTTCCTTGTCGTTGTGCTGTGCGTCTAGTACCTAATACCAGCGAGTACCAGCACGTTAGGTTGATATCCCTTAATCCATATATTGCATAGGTGGTAAAGCGGGAATCCGATTAGTATCACCTTCGATCAACCGCCCCGCTGCTTCTTGGCCAAGAAAAATAGGCACTTCTGTTTCGTAGGTAGCGATCAATTGCTCTGCCACTTCGCGGCCAATAAAACTGGCTAATCTGCTATCTCTTGTCTCCGTGGCTTGGTTTATCAGTTGCATGGCACTATCCTCGTCAGACGACATTGTGTCGACGGCACTCATCAATTGCGCCTGCCAATCTGAGATAATGCCATAAGCGCCGAATATTTGATTAGGGTTTAACCCCTGCTGTTCAGCGGCATATTGAAATTGTGCAAAAAGTGGGTCCAGAGCTGCCTTAACACGGTTGGCATTATCCTCGCCCAATAATATTTCTAGACCAGTAAAAGCAATACTCAGATCACTGCCGTTGGGAAGTATGTTACTTGCATTGAGATCATGGATAGGCGCTAGTAGTTTGTAGCTATCGCGAAAAGTCTGCTCATCAAAGCTTACTCCGCTATTCCTTAGCCTTTGTGCAAAATAGGACTTGCGCAATTTCCATTCAAAAGCTGCATCTGAGGGCAAGATATCAGAGGGATCACCCAACGAAAATAACAAGTCACCGCGCTGTTTAAGGTTAAACCCATTACGCATAATCTCCGCCTGCGTCACCTGCCGCTTTAGGATTTGTTCAAACACAGCAATCTGCTCGGTGGAGGATAAATAATCTGCCTCATGGGCCAATGGATAAAAGACCTGTTTAAACAGTGCATTATCTCGCGCCCCATGACCAAATATCGCCAGTAGAGCCGCACGCACCTGATGCGCCTGTGCCGCCATATCAAGGGGACTGTTATGTGCTGTAAATGGTCGCCAATACTGTGTTGTTGGCGGCTGCAAAACATATTGTTGTTGTATTTTATAAAGCACCAGCAACTGCGCTTCTTCAGTACTTAACCCTTTCATTAATAGAGCCTCAAAATAGGTGCTGTTATCTGCTACCGGCAAACGTGCGGCTACAGAAGACAATGCTGTAACCGGGCTTTGCACCGCATTATTTTGCTCTGGTAAAGGGTCTGAATTAAGTAACTGAGCAGTCAATATCATCAGTACTGCCAGCGTCATCGGTAAAATAAGTTTTCTATTCACTGTCTACTCCCTGTGATGTATAAAGCCAAAGCTGTCAATACAGTCAGGCCTTCCATGGCACGAGTAACTATGCCTTGACGTTAAGGGTAGACGAAAACGAATAGAAAAAATGCCATATAAATAGATCGCGTGCTATTTAATTTATGGCTTTGGTTGTTACAGAAATAAATATGGGTATAAGACGATAGAGACTACTGTAGTCAGCTATATAATGTGGTTTGTTATTCGCACGCAGCACCGAGTTGCCGCCCCATTATCAGAGCGTCTTCTCGACCATGGGCAGTTGCATAATAATCACGTCGCTCAGCCAACTGTACAAAGTCTAATTGCTGGTAGAGTCTGATCGCAGAAATATTCGATACCCTTACCTCAAGATAAAGGTTTTTAATCTCCTCAGGTAACTGCTCAATACTATGCTCCAGTAGCTTGCGCCCCAAACCCTGCCCCTGAAAATCAGGGTGAATAGCAATATTATGCAACTCCGCTTGATCAGCTACGCAGACCATCACCGCGTAACCGCGCACCTGCTGCTCTATCACCAGACTATCGCTCTGCTGCAAACTCTGAAGGAACTGCGGAACTGTCCACGGCGAAGGTGATACAACTGCTTCTATGGCATATACCTGATCAATATCTTCAGGTTGCATGGAGCGAATAATGTAAGAACTACTCAAGACTGCGCTTTATGAACATGACGTAGCGGTGACAGATAACGAATGGTCTGCCATGTTTGTCGCTTGCACTCTGGCTTATCTATCATTGCTTGCAAAGACGGCACCAACAGGGCTGTCACCTGTTCAATCATATCAACCTGTCCGTTACTGACAGCAGCTTTTTGCTGATCGGTTAAAAGCCATTGTGCGGCAGCATCGCCCATCAGCAGTACGA
>CBFHVP010000087.1:0-7608 GCA_965659315.1 uncultured Porticoccaceae bacterium
CTTCTGTATTAATCGGTTCAATACCATTCTGTAGTTGCTGTAAGCGCTGTTCTGCCTGTTGGTAGGCACTGCCGCCATATTTGGCTGAACTAAATAATAGGTGGCGGAAGCTAAACAGTGAAAATTCTCTGTACTCAGCCTGATGCTCGCGGTAGTAGTCAAGCAACTCTTGTTCTGAGGGTTGACGTAAGGTAGTGACATTTTTAGTCAACCCAGCCAGTTTGGCCTCCATCGCTTGAGGGTCGATAATCTGGTCTGTATCTGTCCCCACTGAGTCAATGGCGCTAGGGTTATCGTTAAATAGATTGTTTTGAATACGCTGTTGCAACACAGCGATATCGGGTAGATGTTGACGATTGGCATCCCAGTCGCGCTGGTCGCTGTATTGGTTTTCCCTATACCAGTAAAGACTCAGCGCCACGGCAATGGCCAGAGTTATTAGCAGTAATATGGTTGCGGTTGGGCGTTGTGTTGTCATGGTCTTAGCGCCGGAAAATTTTAATCCACTCACCAGCTTTGGGCTCACCACTGGGGTAGTAGCCGTTGATTATACGCAGATCGTCGATATCTGTGCTGCTCAGTTTTAAGGCTTTAGCCAAACCTGTAAACGTGGTGGCTGTGGTGGCTTTGACATAATGGACAGTTTGCGGTTTCTGCCCCTGTATCTCGCGATTGGAAATAGGTCGGAAACTATTGATCGCATCGATAAATAATTTATCAGCTTCAGTAAAGTCAGCCTGCTGTGTTACTTCACCGGTAAAGAGATAGGCATTGAGCTTGTAGTATACCAATGCAATACGACTGTCCGCCGCACCATTGGTGCCGGGTAATATACCGGTAAAACCCTTTAATCTTGCCGGTGCAATAATTTTACCCTCGCGCAGCTGCGCGACATTGAGGTAGTTATAGAGGAATTCCTCTGGGCCTTGGGCCGTGCGTGCCATAGCTTGCAGAGATAACTTGGCGATCTTATTCGGTGATTCTGCGCTGGCAAGCAGTGGGCTGTTGGGTTGGTTTTGCGCCCAGTCTTTGGGAAAGTCAAAACGCACCCGCAAACGCATATTGGAAAAGCGCTCTGGTTTCTGCTCTTTGGCGAGAAAGTTTTCTCCCCAGATAAGCCCCTCGGTGTAACGGCGATAGGTAGCGGCACCATTATCTCTGCTGACCTCTGCTTTAAACACCTCCGCTTTGCTTACCACGGTTCGCAGTCGGCTATCATTGCGGGGGTGGGTTGAGAAGATACCATGGTAGGTTTGTTTGGCCGCGCCTTTGGAGGCGGCGCGCTTTTTTTGCAGCGATTCATAGTCTTTCATCATCGATAACATGCTAATCATTTCATTGGGGGAGTAGCCAAGTTTAGCCATGTATTCAGCTCCCGCTTCATCGGCCTCCAGTTCATTGCGGCGACCATGACCACGAATAATTGAATTGGCGTAGGCCATACCGGCCTCATAGACCTCATTACTACCAGATAACACCGCGGCAATAGCCGATAGAATCTGAGCTCCTGCCGCCTGTCCCTCCTGGCCGGTAACATGGTCACGGGTAATATGCCCAACCTCATGGGCTAATACCGATACCAATTCAGCTTCATTGCGCACATAATTTAATAGACCGCGATTAACGTAGACATAGTTGTCTCTGGTGGCAAAGGCATTGAGTTCTGGGCTATCGAGCAGAGTAAAGGTAAATTCCTCTCCGGCCATCTCCGATTGCGCCACGATCTCTTTGCCCAGTGTTTCGATATAGGCTTGCAGTTCCTCGTCTTGGTAAATAGAGGTGGTTTCCAGCACCTCTTTATAGATATCAGCTCCTGTCGTTGCACTCTGAGTTAAAGGTGATATCAGTAGGCCGAGGAGCAGTAGTGAACGAATTGGTCTGGTCAGCATAGTGGGACCCTGTAAATAGTCATTCGCTAGGGGTAAAAAACGTTTTCAATTGGTTACCAAGACTGGCACAGGCATCACTTTTAACCGGTGTCAACAGTGGAATAGGTGCCACCGCGCCAATTAAGTAAGAGGTGCCCTCGGAGTCAACGCGCAGACGCCCCATTTCCTGCAATTCCTCTAGATCCCAGACAATCGCCTCGTAGACCGATAGTTTATCCCATTGCGCAAAACCAAAGCAGCCACCGCCCCCCGGGCCGACCGCACAACTTATGGAGCCACCTTTTTCCACCGTTTCAGTGGAACCATCAAGCCAGACTAAATAGCGCACCGATTGCTGGTTTACCACTGTTTTAATCATTGGGTCCTGCATTAGTTTCTTTAATCTGGGTAGACCTTTGGGCGCAGTGCGCGGCTCAAACCAGGGATAGATGGCATCGATAAATCGCGCCTCGGGCAATACGCTGATATCTGAGCCTCGCATACGCTGGGCGACACAGTCGATAAACTCACGGTCAGTTTCATAATGACCGGCATCACGACGTCCTAACACCACAACTTGCTCATTGGCATCTAGCACGATGGGTTGTGACGAGGGGCGATATTCATCAATAGTCGTGGTCGCGGAACAGCCGCCCAACAGGATGAGCAGTAGACCGACGACAACTCTCTTGCACAGTGGATTCATGGTGATTGCTCCAGTCTTTGTTGCTCTCGAAGCCAACCATAGATCGCGGGAATACGGTAAAAATCCAACATAAGTTTGGCGCCCGAATCGCGCAGGGCGATTATCGAGGCCTCTTCAATAGCCTTAGATTTGGAGGCCATAAAGGCATCGGGGGTTTTACCGTAGGCTGGCATAAACCAACTGACAATAGGGCCACCGTTACTGTCGGCAATATCGAGATTGTATTTAATCCATACCTCAAAAACATTTAGATAGTTATCTGAGGGTGTGGATACCTGCACTTCGCGTACTGAGGGCGTAATAATAAGCCCGTTATCAGTGGTTATCTGGTCAGTGTTGGTAATAAATTCAACCTTATCAAACAGACCGGCAAAGGCATTTTTCATAACCTGTACCTGGGCTGACCCTAGATCAATAACCGTTTTATCATTGGGTTGGGCGATATAGTTGGAGAACTCCTCTGTTAACACAATGCTAGCGGCAATAGGTTTTGGTTTGGCCAGTACGCTGGGAAAGTTGCGGTCGATTTGTACCGAGGCGGAGGAACTGCAGCCTGCCAGTATTAGCAGAGTGGTTAATAGCAGTAAATATCTAGTTATCGAGTGACAGATATTTTGGTATATTATTTTTCTGATCATCATTTTTACCCTTTAATTAAGGCTATTTAAGCCAATAAAGGTTCCTCCATTGTTGTAACTCAGTTCGCGCATCAGTGCGGCAAATTTAATCGCCGAGGCGCTGGGCGTGCCGCCGGGCGGAAAATGTACTGGAAAGCCAATGGCATGCACTCGCACCAAGCGGTTGGCGCCACGATGAGCCTTGTTAAGGTTATCAATCGCTCTGACCACATTGCGAATAGAACGCCCTTGAAAATCATCGCCCAAGGTGTAGATGCTGATTTTACGGCCCGGTCGATAAAACGTTTGGATAGCAGCATTAATCCCCTCTACTGGGCTCGAGTTACTGAAAGGTGCCCAAGTCGATAATTGGTTAATAATGTTTGTACGCATGGCAGGGCTATCTGCGATCCATTGGCCTTTTTCGGCGGCAAACATATATTGCCCCATATCATTGAGCACTTGCAGACCTTTTACCTCAGGGTAAATATCGAGAATATTCAGCATTTCTTTTTGCACTTTTTGCCAAGCGGCTGCCTGCATACTGCCGGAGGTGTCGATAACGAAAATAATATAGTCGCTATCGGCTGGAATGCCGCCTATCAGTTGATTTTGCTGTTGAAATTCAGGTCCCAGTAGGCGTTCCATTTCTTCCGATAACACCTGTAGCACCAGCTGTAACTGCTCTTTTTCGCGAGACTGTGATTGCGATAGCTGGTTGGACTGTTTAGCCACACTGGCTAGCTTGGCTTTAAGGCGGGCGATACGCTCTGATAGTTCGGACAGTTGCTGTTGGCGTGATTTAAGCCGCTGATCAAGAATGACTGATTCACCGCGAATATCGAAGAGTCTCTGCTGGTAGTCTTTGACTGAGCCTAATAATTGTTTTTCAGCCTCTTCTAGCGCTGCTGGATCACCTACTTTAGCGATGACCAATAGCAATACGATGGCACCAAAACCACAGCTGATGACATCGAGAAATGAGATACTCGCTTCCTGCAATGCTCGGCGCTGTTTTTTCATGGCCAGTCCCTCGACGGAGCAATAAATGCACCCTTGGTATTGAGGGCTGTTTGCCAGAATAGCCCTGCCGCCTCCGGATCACCCTCCATTGGGAATAAAATAGTATTAATGGGAATGCCGCGGGGAAATTCAGCCATAGCGGCGGTGAAATATTGGCGCCGCTGAGCGCCACTGACCATAAACTTTTTCGGTGATTGCTTGCCCTGCGTCGGCAGACCATCGGTAAGCAAAAACAGGTTATCTGGGCGACTGTCAAAATCGGTAATGGCGGCAAAGGCATTACTGAGACTGGTACCAGAGCCGGGACTAAATTGTTTGACGGCATCCACCGCTTGTTCCAGCGCGAGAGAGTCAGCGGCATCAAGCCATTCGCCTTCGGTACCGGCAATGGCGACGCTTGCTTCGGTGTTAAACAGATAGATTTGAAAGCGACTGCTGGGCGGTAATTGCGCCAACAGCCACTCAACTGTGCGCAATGTCCATTGCCATTTTGGCGACTGTTTTTTCTGCTCCTCCGGCATATTGCGTCGCCGCACCGCATTGACCACAGTGTCGGCCAGCATACTGGCTGAACCATCGACCAGTATTAGCACGCGCTCGCCACCCAGTTTCAGTCCAGTGAGATACTGGCGATTACCATCGCCGATAAACTCACGCACTTTATCGCCAAATTCGACTTCCTCCATCTGCGCAGTTTCTTCTTCCAACTGTTCTACTTGTTGGCGCAATTTATCGAGATCATTGGGATCAGACTGAATGCTATTTTCCTGCTCTTGCAGATCGGTGATCACGCGTTCGGATAGACCCTGTGCTTCGACCAGTTCGAGTTGGATTTTTTCTAGGCTATTGAGCAGTTGGGTTTTTTCTTCTTCGGCTTGGCGAATATCCATTTGTAACAGATCGACCTCAGCAGCCAGTTGGCTATCCGGGGTGATAATCTCAACCGCGTTATGGCGCAAGATTAAAAACAGCAGTGTTACGGCACCGAAACCACAGGCCATAATATCCAGAAAGGATAGGCTAAACGCTATATTACGGCGCTTTCTAGGCATCGCTCACCTCGATAAAAGACAAGCAGTGATCGGTTATTTTTAATTGCGTACCGGGCTCGCAATGTTGCGGCAGTTTAATCTCCAGATCGTCGTGCTGATGAAGAATTTTCAGCTGTTGGTTTTCCATAACGATCACCAGTGCTGCCTCGGTATCGTGCTTATTGGCTAGTCTGAGTCGCTTATTTTCCCTCTCTATACTGAGCGGTTGATGCAGTGGGTAGGCTTTATTGTCGTAAAGCACATGAGTGGCTCGACGAGAGGTTTTTGTGTTGCTGGTTACTGGCGTTTTCGATAGCTGTATCTGCTGTATGCGTTGCAGCGGCTGGTCACTCAGTGTTTGCTGCAGCCTATGGCAGTTTTCTAAGCCTATAGATTGCGGGCTGATGGATGCGTCGGCAAATAGACTGAGGAACATGGGTACAAGGCGAGCCCCGTGAGAAAAACACAGCGTTGCATCCTGGTACTTTTGTATGAGCGCAATCAGACCACTGAGTCGTTGTTCAAATATCTCAGCGACTTTATGCCTTTCTAGCAAGAGCTGAAGATCACCTTGGGGTGAGGGCAAGTTAATCGAGAGCTTATCCTGCTGAGCCAATTGCTCAAGCCACTCAGGCAGTTGATCGTAAAGCGCTTGCTCAGTCGCTGAACTATGTAGCGGGTCATAGCGGTAGTCATCGACTAGCCGCTCGCTGATATAACGAGCGACGGCATTATACAGTTGCATGATGCCGATATCGGGCAGGGTTTGTTGCTGACTCAGGCTACTAATGGCAGCACTGCTATTAATCAGGCTGACCTGTGTTTGCTGCAGTTGCATATCTACCAGCAATGTTGACTCTGTCTGTTGCGCACAAATAGCCAGTGCACTATCGATCACGGCTTTAACTTGCACCGGTACGGCGCTGGCCAAACCCAGTAGCAGTGATAATTGCTCATCGGAAACCGTTGCGGGAACGGCGAGAATGATAGTCTCTGGTGAGCCAGCGACCTCCAGTAGGTGCTTAAATTGCGCAAAGGCAATATCGGCATGATGGCGTGCCCATTGTTGTGGACTGGGCAGTGGTTGTTGATTGAGTTGCCGCCAATATTGGTTGTAACTGTGTTGGGGCTGTTGCCAGGCGCTCGCTCTTGCGGTATCGCCGGTGACAATACCGGTTTTGGTTAATTGGGCAAAGCCGGGTTCGCCATATAACAATCCTTGATCTGTTTGAATTAACAGATGTTGGTCATTGAGTTCTATAACGGCGAGCGACATGACTTTATGGCTATTTTGGCGCTTTTAAAAAGCGTAATAATTTATGCTCACAATAGGCGTGAGAATCCAGCACCAGTCGCTCTTGAATCAGTTGCAGTTGGTGCATAAAAAACATCACCACCATACTGATTAGCAGGGCGATAAAGGTGGAGTTAAAGGCCACGCCAAGACTGCTGGTGACGCCGGCGATATCACCCTGCATTGCCTCATGCGCCTGCCCCAATGCCGCGCCGATACCGCGTACGGTGCCAATAAAGCCGATGGAGGGAATAGCCCAAGTGATATAACGCACCATGGATAGCTCAGAGTCGAGGCGATCATTTTCGGTATCGCAGACATTGTTTACTGCCTCGGTGGCAAATTGCACGCTATTAGTCACTTCAAATCTGGATAGCGCGGTTTGCAGTGCGCGCGGCAAGAGGTAACTTCGCTGCTCGTCTGGCAGTGATTGTAACGGGCGGGCAAGCTGTCCTGCGTCCTCTGGCAATACGCGGGAACCCTCGGTTACTGATACCAAAGGGCGCTCGAGCATGGTTTTTTCGCGCAGGCTGGTACGGGTTTTATAGCCCATTATGGCCAGCGCCCAGAACATTAGAATAAAACAGGCTTCCTGCTCCAGATCTTTTATCACAATAAAAAACGAGCGCGGTACCTCATACTCCTCACCAGCCGCGGCCATCTCAGCATGGTGGCGAATTGTATTTTCAGCATTGGGGCGTACCACGGTGACAAACAGGGTGTGGACGATAATGATTGATAACAGCAGGGCGACTAACTGGAAAAACATTTCATTGGTCGCGCGATGGGTTGGACTGTTCATGGTGCTATTCCTGTTGTTCTTAGATATCTGATGGCAGAGGTACGGGAAAGTCTTCTGAGATTTCTTCGCTGGGCTTAAAATCTCTGTCCTCTGGTTGGGTTTCACGCGGCTCCTGTGTTTTTGTAGCAGGCTCCTGTTGCTCTTCCGTTGCGTCGACAGGCTCTTGCGCTAGCGCCATGATTGGCAGCAGTAAAGTAACTAAATAAAATCTCATGGCTGCCCTCCGGGGCTGTCCACATAACGGGCAATTCTAAAGCCTACATCCAC
>CBFHVP010000088.1:0-7304 GCA_965659315.1 uncultured Porticoccaceae bacterium
AGGCTCAGTTTCGCCAGTGCCTCGGTAAGACTAAGCACATTGCGCTCACGCACATAATGCCCAAGAACGCGGGAAAACGTGCCTGCCACATTGGGGTTAGTGGCTATGCTGGGGTGGATGGCGGGTAAGGCATCGGTAGACACCATCATACGCGGCCATCGCAAGGCAGTTTCTACCCAGTCCTCTTTAACATAGTGATGGTTTACCATACCCATAGGCTGCTCTGCGGCATATTTTTCCCATGTCTCTTTGGTTAACCATTCACCAGTAGCAACCCATTGCACGTCCTCGTAACTGATATCAAACATCGCCTGCCAGTCACGGCGACGAAATACATCGGCCGAGATACTGGTACCGCCTGCCGCATACGACAGCGTCTCAGTGGTGATATTAGCGCCTGCGCTATTGGCCTGATCGATTAGCTCTAACCAATCACCAATACGCCCCATTGCATTATGGGTAATATGGCAAATAAACAATGCAGCACCAGTCTCTTGGGCCAGATCAACCACTTCTATCAATCCCGCCGGGTCTCCGGTATAACCGCGTCGCACATGCACATAGAGTGGCACTTGACGCTCTGCAGCCAACTCAAATAGCATACGTAGTTCCGCGTCGGAAACTGCGGCAGTCATATAATCTAACAATACGCCGATACCCAGACCGCCCTCGTCTAGGCCCTGATTAATCAGTTCACGCATTTGCCTAATTTGCGTCTCAGTAGCAGGTTGCATCCATGTGGGACCACCCATTTGTAAAACTTTATCGCCAACAAATAGATAGGGCATATCGCGCCCTTCAATCACTTTGGTACGCACCGCCCAATGACCCACAGAGGAGCCATAATTAATTTTCGCTCCAGCTTTAAAATGCTCGCCATAAAAACTGATTGGAAAGGCGCCAGCCTCGAGATCCAATTGCGTTGTAATGCCATCTAGCAGGTTGGCTTGCTGACCAAGTACTGTGGGACTGTGGCTATGGACATCAATAAACCCGGGGGC
Source organism: uncultured Porticoccaceae bacterium (assembly GCA_965659315.1). Taxonomy (GTDB): domain Bacteria; phylum Pseudomonadota; class Gammaproteobacteria; order Pseudomonadales; family Porticoccaceae; genus HTCC2207. The sequence goes on from CBFHVP010000088.1 coordinate 1,002, forward strand.
GACCACCAAACCTGAAGCATCAATAATGTCATTAGCTCGCAATGGCTTTTCTGAGATAACAGCGATACTACCGCCCTTGATACCGATATGCGCTATTTGATCAAAATTGGTTTCTGGATCAATGACTCTGCCATTGGCGATAACCAGATCATAGCGCGCGTCAGTAAGAGGCAATGCAATAACAATCAGTAAAGCGATTGATAACAACCCCAAGGTAACCTTCGATAGACCCATCACTTTACCTCCGGCATTGATAATATATTTTTCTCACCAAGTTAGCGTTGTTCAGCTCGGGCCCGACAGGCATCTCCAAACGCAGTAAAAATGGCCTTATAGAAATCATTTTCCTGCACCTGCCACTCTGGATGCCATTGCACAGCCAGTGCAAATTGCTTGGCATCAGTAACAGAAACCGCTTCAACTAAACCATCCTCTGCCACAGCTTCCACAGACAGACCCTCTGCCAACCGATCAATGCCTTGACCATGCACAGAATTAACCAGCGGATTTTGTTCATCTTGCAACCCAGACAATATACCACCAGCCTGCAGCGCTACCCTATGTGACAAACCATACTGCACTTCTACCGCAGCCGCTTTATCCTCACGATGATCCAACATACCCTCGACCTCATGCACACGCTGAAATAGGCTACCGCCCATGGACACATTAAGCTCTTGGAGGCCCCGACAAATACCTAACACAGGAACCCCCGCGGCAATAATTCGCGGTATTAAAGATAAGTTGGTTTTATCTCGCTCTGGGTCACGCTCATCTTCGCCTAAGGCCGGCTGCTGACCATAATAATGGGGCTCAATATTGCTGTAGCCGCCCGTTAGCAAAACACCATCAATGCGTATCAATAGGTCCTGCAGTGCGAGATCATCAACTAACGCTGGCAAAATCAGCGGAGTACATCCCGCTCCTCTGGTAACAGCGGTTAAATACTTCTCACCGGCAGAATGTATCGGGTGTAGCCCATTAAGGCTTCGGTCAGCGGTAACAAGTACCAGTGGTGGTTGGACAATTGGCAATTTAATCTGCTCCGCTTATCATTTGTCTATCACAGGGTAACAGAGCCTAAAAACTTCGCCAATCACCCTAAAAGGGCTATAGCGTAATTTATATCTATTACCGCAATATGGCAGTGGTATGACGCTAATTGAACGTTTACTATGCAGCGCGGATAAGTGTTTTCTTGACTTATTAAGTAAACTCTTCTGCCATTACCCTAACACTGAATTAATCTTGCAAAGAGAGACAACCGATGAATATTGACGGCAAAGCCGTAGCGCAAGAACTGCGCCAATCATTAGCAATTGAAGTAGAGCAACTCAAGGACGAGCGAGGCATTACACCTGGTCTTACGGTAATACTGGTGGGCGAAGATCCGGCCAGCCAAGTCTACGTGCGCAACAAGGTGCGCCAAACTAAAGAAGTGGGCATGATCAGTAACGAAATCAGAATGTCTGCAGATACTAGTCAGCAGGCCCTGCTAGAGGAGCTCGATAAGCTAAATAGAGACCCCGCAGTTCATGGTATTTTGGTGCAGTTACCACTGCCCAAGCATATTGATGAAGCGTTGGTGATTGAATCAATACTGCCAGAGAAAGATGTCGATGGTTTTCACCCGATGAATTCAGGTCGATTGGCCAATGGCGATGCCGCTGCATTGGTGCCTTGCACACCTCAAGGCTGCGTAATGTTGGCGAAAAAGCATCTTGGCGATAACCTCTCCGGCAAACATGCTGTGATCGTGGGCCGTTCAAATATTGTCGGCAAGCCAGTGGCACTGCTACTACTGCAGGAAAACTGTACTGTTACTATTGCTCACTCACGCACGGAAAATCTAACCGATCTCTGTGCTAGCGCCGATATTTTGGTAGCCGCTGTTGGCCGACCAGAAATGATTAAAGGCGACTGGGTAAAACCTGGTGCTACTGTGATTGATGTCGGCATTAACCGCATTGCTACTGAGGATGGCAAAGGTCGTCTGGTAGGTGATGTTGACTTCGCAGAAGCCGAGGCTATCGCCGGCGCAATAACACCAGTACCTGGTGGCGTTGGTCCTATGACAATTGCCTGCCTATTAAAAAATACCGTTGAAGCGGCACGTCGTTTCGGCTGACCATAAAAATAATTAAATCAGAGACCTCAGTAATTACAGCTTTTGATAACGCGGATATTTAGATCGGAGAGTATTATGAGTCATTCACCCTATGATGCTGTCATTATCGGCGGTGGACACAATGGTCTTGTCTGTGCCTTTTACCTTGCTAAAGCGGGTCTCAATATCCGTGTTTGTGAGCGAAGATCTATTGTCGGTGGTGCCGCCGTTACCGAAGAATTTCATCCCGGCTTTCGAAATTCAGTGGCTAGTTACACCGTCAGCCTGCTCAACCCTCAAGTGATTGCAGAGATGAACCTTAAACATCATGGCCTGCAGATCATTAAGCGACCGATTTCTAATTTCTTGCCTATCGACAATAGTCGCTATTTAAAACTCGGCGGCAGTCTTGAGCGCACCCAAGAGCAATTCCGCAAATTTTCAGCCCGCGATGCCGAGCGACTACCTGAGTATTACGATCGTATTGAGGCTGTAGCCGATGTGCTTAGAGATATTAGCACCAAGACACCACCTAACCCCAAGCGCGGGCCAAGAGCCGCGCTTCAAGCCGCACTACAACTTTGGCCTGTCGCCAAAGGCAGTAATCAGCTACATCGAGATGTCTACGATCTTTTCACCAAAAGCGCACGCAGTTTTCTCGATGGTTGGTTTGAAAATGAGCATATTAAGGCGATCTTTGGCTTTGATGCTATCGTCGGCAACTATGCCAGCCCCGACACCCCCGGCTCAGCCTATGTCTTGCTACACCATGTGTTTGGTGAGGTCGATGGTGAAAAAGGCGCTTGGGGACATGCGATTGGCGGCATGGGTGCGATTACTCAAGCCATGCGCCACGCCTGCGAGGAAGCTGGGGTAACGATTTCTACCGATAGCCCTGTAGATAAGGTGTCTGTAAGTGATGGTGCGGTCACTGGGGTTAGCCTAGCCAATGGCGATAATATTGCGGCAAAAAGGGTCATCGCTAACGTCAATCCGAAAATGCTCTATGGTCAAATGTTTGCCGAGGGTGATCTGGATCCGGAGTTTGTCCGCCGTATGGATGGCTATAAAAATGGTTCAGGGACATTTCGGATGAATGTGGCGTTATCGGAATTACCCGATTTTACCGCCCTGCCCGGCAAGCAGATCGCCGAACATCATCAATGCGGTATTGTTATCGCACCAACCCTCGACTATATGGACCAAGCCTATGTCGATGCCAAACAACATGGCTGGTCAAAACAACCGATAGTAGAGATGCTAATCCCGTCAACATTAGATGACTCTCTGGCGCCAGCGGGTCAGCATGTGGCCTCATTATTCTGCCAACAGTTCGCACCAACACTGCCCGATGGCCAGTCTTGGCATGACGCTCGTGAGGCGGCAGCGGAGACAATCATTGATACGATTACCGCCCATGCACCCAATTTCCGTGACGCCATTGTTGGCAAAGTGATGTTATCGCCACTGGATCTGGAGGAAAAACTGGGCCTTATCGGCGGTGATATTATGCACGGGGCAATGACATTGGATCAGATGTGGGCCGCTCGCCCATTAATGAATCATGGTGATTATCGTGGCCCGCTGAAAGGCTTATATATGTGCGGCGCCGGTAGCCATCCTGGTGGCGGTGTTACCGGGCTACCCGGTCGCAATGCGGCGCGAGAAGTGCTTAAAGACGGCAAATAATCGCTGTTTAATGCAGATCCATCATTGCTAATAACAGCGTTTGTGGTTGCTCTAAATATTGCTTCCAAAGCTTGTTGAACCGAGCAATTGTGCCGCCATCAATAACACGGTGGTCGCCAGACCAACTCACCGTCATAATACTGCGGGATACAACATTATTATTATGATCAAATCGCGGCAATTGCTGAATCTTACCAAGCGCGACAATCGCCACTTCCGGTTTATTAATAATTGGTGCAGCAGCCGTTCCACCTATGGCGCCGATATTGGAAATAGTCACAGTGCCGCCAGAGAGATCAGCCGGATCAATCACACCATTGCGGGCTGTCTTCGATAACCGGTTTACCTCACGAGCCACATCTAGCAGACCCAACTGTTGAACGTTCTTGATATTGGGTACCAGCAAGCCGGTTTTGCCGTCAACGGCCATACCGATATTATGACTGCTTAAATAAGTGAGCTCGGTAAATTCCTTATTAGCGCGACTATTGATAATGGGAAATTGATTTATCGCCAATGACAAGGCTTTGATAAATAATGGCATTAGCGTGATTTTAAACTCATCTGTACCGTAAGACTGCACAAGATTGGCCCGCAACGCGACTAGCTCGGTGACATCCAGCTCCTCGATAAAGGTGAAATGAGGAATGCTGGACACTGAATCTGCCATGCGCTCTGCCATGATTTTGCGCACACCTTTTATTGGTTCACAACGATCCTGATTCTTATCTTGGCCCAGTGTTGGTTGGTTTGACTGGGCGGCAAGATAGGCCAATACATCTTCTTTAAGTACCCGTCCCTGTTTACCAGATCCAGCAATATGACTTAGATCAATACTGTGCTCACGAGCCATTTTGCGCACCGCCGGTGTGCTCAGTACTTTGCCATTGCTATTGGCAGTAGTTGTTTCTGCCGTTACCACTGTTAATGTTGGCTCAGTAGCTATTGCACCGTTAACCCCAACGGGAGGACTATCTGGGGCTGCTTTAGCCTCTGCCACTTCAGCCTCTGCTACTGCAGCTTCTGAGTCTTTGGTCTCTACTTCGCCATCAATCTCAATGGCAAATAATGGTTGATGTACCGCTGCAGTATCTGATTCCTGATAATAAAGCTTGGTCACACGCCCGTTATACATCGAGGGAATTTCAACAATCGCTTTATCGGTACTGACATCAACAACAATCTGATCCTCTGCAATCTGATCGCCCTCCTTGACCTTCCACTCAATAACCTCGCACTCAACAATGCCTTCACCTATATCCGGCAATATAAAATCTTTATTCATTATCAACTCCGATCAAAAATTGCAGGTGGCTACAATGGCTTCAAAAATCTTAAGATGGTCGGGCAGATACTGTTTTTCGTGGACAAGCGGAAAAGGGGTATCAAGTCCCGTTACTCGGGCGATAGGCGCCTCTAAATTTAGAAAACAATGCTGTTGAATAGTGGCCGCTATTTCGCCAGCAAAACCGCCGGTCAGCGGTGCCTCATGACTAATCAGCAAGCGCCCTGTTTTAGTGACTGATTTAATCACCGTGTCGCGGTCCCAGGGTAGTAGCGAACAGAGATCAATCACTTCACAGCTAATACCCTGCTCCGCCGCTAAATCTGCGGCCTTATCAATCTGCACCATCTGTGCGCCCCAGGCGAGCAAAGTAATATCTGAACCCTGACGAGAAACCTCGGCAACACCCAGTGGCAGCTCATAGTCACCCTCTGGCACCTGCCCTACCGAGGCACGGTAAATCGCTTTGGGCTCAAAGAAAATCACTGGGTCTGGATCACGGATAGCCGATAATAATAGTCCTTTGGCCTGATAGGCATTGCTTGGGATAACCACTTTTAGCCCCGGCGTATGGCAAAAATACGCCTCTGGCGACTGTGAATGGTAGAGACCACCATCAATACCACCACCATAGGGGGCACGGAATGTAACACCACCACAGTTAAATTCATCACCACTGCGATAGCGAAATTTAGCCGCCTCATTCACAATTTGATCAAAGGCAGGAAATATATAATCGGCAAACTGAATCTCAGCGACGGCAATCGACCCCTGAGCTGCCAAACCAATGGCAAACCCTGCAATTCCTTGCTCAGAGAGCGGCGTGTTAAAACAGCGCGCCTTATTATATTTTTTTTGCAGATTGCTGGTCGCTCTAAACACGCCACCAAATTCAGCAACGTCCTCACCAAAACAAACCACACGCTGATCACTGGCCATCGCAATATCGAGACCGCTATTGATGGCCTGTAGCAAGTTCATTCTGACCGCTTTAGATTCATGGCCTATCTCTCTTAATGTTGAATCGGTCATGCTTAACACCCAGCATGTCCGGTATAACGATCCGGGTATTTGCCGATATGAGCTTGCAGGTGCTGAAATTGCTCAAGTAGATGCGCTGGTGTGGTCTTGTAGACATCAGTCACTAGACTACTCAGTGGCTGCTTATCTCTCTTTTCCGCTAGTTTCATCTCAGTGAGAATCTCTGAGCGATAGGTTTCCT
>CBFHVP010000089.1:0-7263 GCA_965659315.1 uncultured Porticoccaceae bacterium
CACTATCGCTGGAATTTCCCTGAGGAAAATTTATCTTTTCTGCATTACCACTTTTTCCATTCTCAACGGCAACATCCGGAACGTGAAGCAAAGACTCAGTATATGATGGATAAGATGCGTTATGCAGCGATGATATTCGGTGTTAATGACGCCAGCGTTGAATTGGTTGAGACACTCTATATGGAGTTTTTGCTGGCACTGGACAAGCACTTTGAACAGTATCCCTATCTTCTCGGCTGGAAGCCTTGTATTGGTGATTTTGGTCTTTTGGCACCGCTCTACGCGCATTTGGGTCGTGATCCTAAACCCTTACAAATTATGCAGCAGCAAGCGGTGCATGTTTATCGCTGGGTTGAGCGGATGAATCGTCCGGATCAAGATGCGGCTGAGTATTATCAGGCAGGATCTGATTTTTTAGCTGGTGATCAGGTGCCTGAGACATTACTCGCGGTGCTTCGGGTTATCGCTGAGGATCTAGTGCCGGAAACTATAGCCGCTGCAAATTCCATCAATGAGTGGCTGGCTGAAAACTCGGTGCCTAGCGGTGAGCGTGCGAGCCGTTATTTAGGCAAAAATGAAAGTAAATGTCGATTTGTGGTGCGGGATAAGTTACTGGAGGCAGGCGCTCAACCCTATCGATTTTTCCAATTGCAACAGGTACAGGAGTTCTATCAAGGATGCACGGATCAAGACCGGGTCGCCATTAAGGCTATGTTGCATTCCTGTGGCTTAGAGGCATTATTAACCACGCGACTCGATAGAGTTATAGAGCAGCGCGATAATCTAGAGATTTGGGTTTAGCGGTTACTTTGCGGTGCTAGTCTGATGTTATTAGATAGTGCAGTTAGTGTCGGTAAACCTAGCCTCAAAAGTGCCCGCTTAACACCGAAAAAAAACAGCGTTTTTACCGGGTGGGTAGGCAATGGTTTTGTTTAATACTGCGAGCTTTTAGCTATGACTATCTTGCAGATCTGGATTGGCCAAAATCGTTCAAAATGAGCCTTGGTGTCAGGAGCTCTGACTGACTCGTCTAAGGAAATGACGAATTGTTTTATCTCAGTATCACTGAGAGGGCCTGAAAAATCGCTATACCAGAACACAAATAAGGCATAGATAGTCATGTTAAATAGCCAGAGGTTGATTCTTTGTGCCCAGCGGTTTCTTCGGTTCTTTAGCTGATCACCAGCGATTTGTGCAGTCTTTATTATGTTGTTTATTTCGCAACCCGATAGTCACTATTGTAAGAGGTTTGCTGTCTTGGGTTGAGTTAATATAGTTTACTTACAATTTATATTGATTCTATCATTATATTTGGCATAATTAATGCCAAAATAATATTAAGTACATTATTTGAAGAGGGAGCACTATGGTCGCACTAACATCTATGGTTGATTACAACGTCGAGGAGGGAGTTGCTGTCCTGACTCTGAACAACCCACCAGTCAACGCCTTGAGCCAAGGGGTGCGGCAAGGACTTAAAGAAGGCGTGGAAAAAGCATTAGCGGATGATTCCGCCCAAGCTATTCTGCTTTTCTGTGAAGGCCGCACGTTTATCGCTGGCGCTGATATTTCTGAGTTTGCGTCGGCTCCTAAAGAGCCTAACTTTCATACTGTTCTCTCAACAATGGATGATTCCTCTAAGCCTATTGTCGCAGCTATTCACGGCACAGCCTTGGGTGGGGGGCTGGAAACAGCACTGTGCTGCCATTACCGTGTTGCTGTTGGCAGTGCTAAATTTGGTCTGCCGGAAGTAAACCTCGGACTTTTGCCTGGTGCTGGTGGTACTCAGCGATTACCGCGTGTGGTCGGTGTTGAAAAGACATTGGCGATGGTGACCTCTGGTGTGCCGATCGGCGCTAGTGAGGCATTACAGTTTGGTCTTATCGACAAATTAGTGGAGGGTGATCTGCGTGCGGAAGCGTTAGCGTTTGCTAAAGATAAGGCTGCACAAGGCGGTAGTCATCCAAGAGTGCGAGATAACGATGACAAGCTCCAAAGTGCCAAAGATAATCCAGAGATATTTGCCACCACTCGCAAAATGTTGGCGCGCAAGACTCGTGGATTTTTGGCGCCCGAATACAATATCCGTTGTATTGAGGCCGCGGTAAACCAGCCCTTTGATGAAGGAATAAAGACCGAAGGCAAGCTGTTTATGGAGCTTATGTCAGGGCCTCAGTCCAAAGCGCAACAGTATTTTTTCTTTTCTGAGCGCGAAGCAGGCAAGGTGCCGGGCCTGGCCAAGGATGTCGAGGACATTCCTATAACCAAAGTCGGTGTTATTGGTGGCGGTCTAATGGGTGGCGGTATTTCCATGAATTTTGCTAATGCCGGCATGCCTGTGACGATTATTGAGACCAGTCAAGAGGCGCTGGATCGAGGTCTGGGCACTATTCGTAAAAACTACGAAAACACCGCGCGTAAAGGTCGTTTAACGGAAGAGGCTGTGGAGCAACGTTGTGGTTTGATTCAAGGCAGTTTAGATATGGCTGATCTTGCTGACTGTGATCTGATTATTGAAGCAGTATTTGAAAATATGGCGGTGAAAAAAGAGATATTTACTCGTCTTGATGGTATTGCTAAGCAGGGCGCGATTTTGGCTTCGAATACGTCGGCTCTCGATATTAATGAAATAGCCTCTGTCACTAGCCGACCTGAATCAGTGATCGGTCTACATTTCTTTTCACCCGCCAATGTAATGAAATTATTGGAAGTAGTGCGTGGCGAAAAAACCTCCGATGCGGTGATTAAAACCAGCATGGCACTGGCTAAGCGTATTCGCAAAGTGGCAGTGTTGGTGGGTGTTTGCATGGGCTTTGTTGGTAACCGCATTTTATTTATGCGTCAACATGAAGCGTCAAGATTAGCGCTTGAGGGTGCACCAATTGAGCAGGTGGATAAGGTGCTGTTTGATTTTGGTTTCCCGATGGGAGCGTTCCAGATGGGTGATTTGGCTGGCTTAGATCTTGGTTGGGACAAACAAAATTCTAATCCAACCGATGTTAAGGATCGCCTCTGTGATCTGGGTCGTTACGGTCAAAAGACTGGTGCTGGTTATTATGATTACGATGATAAGCGCAGACCAACACCCGCTGCAGTGACTGCGGAGTTATTTGCTGAAATTGCAGCGTCACAGGGTATTGAGCGCGGCCAGATTTCGGATGAAGAAATATTAGATCGCTGCTTGCTTCCCATGGTTAATGAGGGCGCCAAAATTCTGGATGAGGGGATTGCCCTTCGCGCGAGTGATATCGATGTGGTCTATGTCTACGGCTATGGCTGGCCCGTCTACCGAGGTGGCCCTATGCATTACGCCAATAGCCTTGGATTGGATAAGGTGTTGGCTAAAATCCGTCACTACCATGAAACCACTGGCGATGATTTCTGGGCACCTAGCCCGCTGTTAATATCATTGGCAGAGCAGGGAAAATCTTTTAAATAATTTACAAATCGAGGGAGAGAAAATGAAAACACGTATTACAGAAATGTTGGGCATTGAGCATCCGATTATTCAGGGTGGTATGCATCATGTGGGTTTTGCAGAGATGGCTGCAGCAGTATCTAATGCAGGTGGGCTAGGTATTATTACTGGCTTGACGCAGGGTACACCGGAAAAGCTTGCCGCAGAAATAGCGCGATGCAAAACGATGACTGATAAACCCTTCGGTGTGAATATTACCTTTCTTCCCTCGGTAACACCGCCAGATTATCCTGGATTGATTCAGACGGTAATTGATGCGGGCGTCAAGGTGGTTGAGACTGCGGGTAATAATCCTGCACCCTATATGCCGATGCTCAAAGAAGCCGGTATCAAGGTGATCCATAAATGTACCGCGGTACGTCATGCTCTGAAAGCCGAGAAAGTTGGCTGCGATGCTGTGTCCGTGGACGGTTTCGAATGTGGTGGCCATCCGGGTGAGGATGATATCCCCAATTTCATTTTATTGCCTAGGGCTGCGGATGAATTGACTATCCCATTTGTATCTTCAGGGGGTATGGCCGACGCTCGCAGTTTGGTGGCCTCGCTTGCGATGGGTGCTGAGGGGATGAATATGGGTACGCGTTTTATTGCGACCAAAGAAGCGCCTGTGCATGACAATGTAAAAGCTGCGATTTTGGCCGCGTCTGAATTGGATACGCGCTTGGTAATGCGGCCATTGCGTAATACTGAGCGCGTCCTGGCTAATTCGGCAGTTGAACGCTTGCTGGAGAAAGAAAAAGCGCTGGGTGACGATATTAAGTTTGAAGATATTTTACCTGAGGTGGCTGGCGTTTATCCCCGTATTATGCGTGAGGGGGATATGGATGCCGGTGCTTGGTCCTGTGGTATGGTGGCTGGGCTGATTAATGATGTGCCAACGGTACAAGAATTAATCGATCGTATTATGACCGAAGCAGATAGCTTGATTAATCAACGCTTGGCAAACCTATAATAAATTTCGATAACCTAACAGTAAGTAACGACTATGTCTGAAGTGGATACATTGGATGAAGCACTCTTAGCCGAGTATTTGGAGGCCAATATCGAGGAGTTTAGTGGGCCGCTGAAAGCGAGTAAATTTGCCGGCGGTCAGTCTAACCCTACGTTTAAAATTGATGCAGCCTCAGGTAGCTATGTGCTGCGTCGTCAGCCTCCAGGTAAATTACTGAAATCTGCTCATGCAGTAGATCGCGAATATCGCGTACTTGCTGCACTGGCTGATACCGATGTGCCAGTAGCCAAGGTTTATCATCTCTGCGAAGATCCGCAGGTGATTGGTTCCATGTTTTATATTATGGAATTTTGTGATGGCAATGTGCATTGGTCGTCAGCATTACAGGATATCCCCAATAATGACGGGCGAGCGCAGATGTATGATGAGATGAACCGCGTGCTAGCGGCCATTCACTCGCTAGATTTAGACAAAGTTGGCCTTGCCGATTATGGTCGTCCTGGCAATTACTTTCAGCGTCAGGTTGATCGGTGGTCATCACAGTACAAAGCCTCGGAGTTATCACCGATTGCTGAAATGGATAAGGTCATGGCCTGGCTGTCGGATAATATTCCTGAGGATGATGGTAAGGTCTCCCTAGTGCATGGTGACTACCGATTGGATAATCTGATGTTCGATAAAGATAATCAGCGCATTATTGCTGTATTAGATTGGGAGCTGTCGACCCTTGGGCATCCCTATGCTGATTTGGCGTATCAATGTATGGGGTTGCGTCTGCCTTCAGGTAAAAGCGATGGGCCTTCATCTGGTCTCGCCGGTTTGGATGCCGCGGCGCTTGGGATTCCATCAGAGGATGAGTATGTTGCGCAATATTGCCAGCGTATGGGTTTGGATAAGATTGATAACTGGTCTTTTTATATGGCCTTTAGCTTTTTCCGTTTAGCGGCTATCTGTCAGGGTGTCGCCAAACGGGCTGCCGATGGCAATGCATCCAGTAAGTCAGCCTCTGGTGTTGCCCAGATGGTGCAGCCATTGGCAGCTTATGCGGTGGGCTTTATTACTCCGTAATTCAGGACGATAATTAATTGCTCCTCTGTCCTTTGTAGACAGAGTATTTATGGCTTAGTGTTGTATTGGTTAGATGATGGAAAACTAAACTGAAGCGAGTGCTTGGCGGGTAAATAATCATGCTTAAAACTGTTTTGCTATCACTGTTGTTTGTTCTTAACTCTGCCGCTGCCGCCGCAAGTCTTGAAGGCCATTGGCGTCTTTCGGACAAACCAGTATGGATGACTATCGAATCTGGAGTTGGGTTGGTGGCGTACAGCAAGGATGATCCTGATGCGCGGGGTAAGATATTATTGCGCAACCTCAGTGCGCTGGATGTTGATAATCGTTGGCAGGGGCAAATCTACGTCAGGCAGTTAAAAGCGTATAGAGATGCCGATATTGTTTTAACCTCTACAAATAGCATGGAAATCACGGTAAAGGTTGGCTTTATAAGCAGAACGGTTAACTGGCAACGCAATGCTGAGATACCGGAACGCTGAGAAGTCCTCGATTTAGCCGAAGGCGCCTGCCATTTTGGCCGCCTTAATAGCCTCATCATCGAAGCCTAAATCCTTTAGTACCTGTTGATTATGTTGGCCCAATTGCGCCCCTATAGCGTCATACTTTGGCGCTGATTTAGATAATTTGATTGGGCTACCAATTTGCCGCTGCACCCCATTATCAGGTGTCTTCAGGTCGACAATTAATTCTCTTGCCTTGATGTGCTCGCTAGCACAGGCTTCAGCAAAACTGAGTACCGGCTCGACACAGCAGTCTTTATCTTTGAAAATCTCCATCCAGGCAGCAAGATCTTTCTGTGCAATGATGGCGGCGATTTTTTGTCTCAGTTGGTCTTGAGTTTCTGCATCCGTAACGTTGGCCAGCGACAGAAGAGACTGGTCACCTAAGGTATCGCAAAGTTGCTGAAAAAAATGCGGCTCTAAACTGCCAATGCTGAGATAGCGATTATCAGCGGTGCGGTAATAATCATAAAAACTGCCGCCATTTAAATGAGTGCCGCCAGAGCGTGGTTCTTCATTAGCTGCTAGATAACCTGAGCCAAACAGACTATTCATCGCGAACATAGCATCGGTCATGCTGATATCAATATATTGGCCTTCACCGCTAATATGCCGCTGATTTACCGCGGCTAGAATACCGATAACGCCGTGTAGTGAGCCGCCGGCAATGTCCGCAATCGGCATACCCATAATCGGTGTTGGTTCATCCTGACGGCCGGAGTACCCATTCAGACCCGAAAGGGACAAGTAGTTATTATCATGACCGGCTCTATTGCGATAGGGCCCTGTTTGACCATAGCCAGTTATCGAGCAGTAAATAATACTCGGGTTAATCTCAGACAGCTGTTCGTAACTTAGACCGAAACGCGCCATTACGCTGGGGCGAAATTGCTCAATAACAATATCGTACTGCGCCACCAGTTGTTTGACGATTGCCACAGCCTCCGGTGTTTTAAGATTTAAACCAATAGACCGTTTATTGCGATTGAGTGTAGCGTGCCCAGTGGATGTACCGTCCGCGTAGGGACCCATTGCACGCAACATATCGGGGCGAGTGGGTGATTCGATACGCAATACATCCGCCCCCATATCCGCTAGCATCATTGTGGCGAAGGGACCGGGAACCAAGGTGGTGAAATCAAGAATTTTTAAGTTTTGTAAAGCGCGCATAATGGTTTCTTATGATTGTATTATTATGTTTAAGAGGGATAAGTTATACATTATCAGGCTGATCGGTGATATACAAAATCCCTTAAATTCTC
>CBFHVP010000090.1:0-7228 GCA_965659315.1 uncultured Porticoccaceae bacterium
GTACTCCATCTACACAGGGAGTTTAGGACTGGCATAAAAGACTGACCAAATTCCGTCAGTGAATACTCAACCTTGGGTGGTATCACTTCGTAGACGGTGCGGACAATCAATTGATCTCGCTCCATTTCGCGTAATTGCTTGGTCAACATCTGCTGAGTAATAGGCGTAAGAATACGCTTTAATTGGCCAAATCTAATCGGTTCATTGCGCAGATTATAGATAATGGCGATTTTCCATTTGCCGCCAACCAGACTGAGTGCGTTGCTCACAGGGCTTGTACATTGCGTCATAGTATGTATTTATATACCAGTATGATTTCAGTGTCTACTTGTAAAAAACGTTGCATAGGCTCTATCATACCGCGTGTTAAAAAATGGTCAAATATAACCTACAGGGGTGATAAGAATGTCAGAGCAAAGCTCTAAAGAAATACGATCAACAGTAACCAGCGACGGTACATTACAGCTTTCTATTAGCAATACTGAAAGACCAACACCGGCAGAAAATGACGTGCTTATCAAAGTGGAAGCAGCGCCTATTAATCCATCTGATCTTGGTTTGTTGATCAGCTTTGCCGCTGATTTAGATAGCCTGAGTATATCCGGCGAGGGAGAGCAGGCTGTTACAACAGCAAAAATACACCCTAAGTTAATGGCAGCGATGACCGCTAGGCTGGATCAATCTATGCCAGTGGGCAATGAAGGGGGTGGGGTAGTTGTCGATGCCGGTGCCAATGCAAAACACCTAATTGGTAAGACGGTGGGCGTAGCCGGTGGTGCGATGTACTCGCAGTATCGCTGTGTACCTGCTAATAGCTGTTTGGTGATGGACGATGGTACTAGCTCCAGTGAGGCAGCATCGTCGTTTGTTAATCCATTAACCGCGCTAGCCTTTGTTGAGACTATGAGATTGGAAAACCATAGTGCCTTGTTGAACACCGCGGCAGCGTCAAATCTGGGTCAGATGCTGGTTAAAATCTGCCAAGATGATGGTATTCCTCTAATTAATGTGGTGAGAAAGCCTGAACAGGTAGAGACGCTGAAAAAGATTGGTGCCGAGTATATCTGCGATACCAGTGATCCCAACTTTATGGACAGCCTGGTTGATGCATTGGTGGCCACTGGTGCAACACTAGGCTTTGACGCCACTGGAGGTGGTAATGAGGGCAAATTACCCGGGCAAATATTGACAGCGATGGAGATCGCCGCCAATAAAACCGCCACCGAATATAGCCGTTATGGATCAGATACCTATAAACAGGTCTATATCTACGGTGGTCTTGATATGTCACCGACCATTCTTAATAGAGCCTATGGTATGCAATGGGGTCTAGGGGGTTGGTTATTAACACCGATGATTGGACGTATTGGTATGGAGCGTTTTCAAGTCATGCGTGAGCGTGTTGCCAAAGAAATTACAACCACTTTTGCCAGTCATTACACGCAGGAAATATCCCTCGCAGAAATGTTACAACCGGATATTATTCGAGGCTATGCCAAGCAAGCCACGGGTGAGAAGTATCTGGTTAACCCACATAAATAATCCTATTTACTACACAAGAGAAAATTACTATGCCTGAAATGACATTATTAGGGTGGTTCCATACGATTCTTGGCGTTGTTGCGCTGGTAACCGCTTTTTATACATTAGCCAAATACAAGATGATTGCATTAAGCAATCGCTCGGGCCACCTGTATATCTGGGTTACCATTATTGTTGCCGCATCGGCATTGGGTATCTATAACCAGGGCGGTTTTGGGATTGCCCACTGGCTTGCAGTGCTTACCCTAGTGGCGGTTATTGGCGGGGTTGTAATGGAGAAATGGACGCTTTTCGGCCGTTTTTCTATTTATTTCCAAGCACTGGGTTACTCAAGTACCTTGCTATTTCATATGATTCCAGCGATTACCGATTTCTTGCTCCGATTACCTCTGGGAGACCCTTTCGTTGATTCTTTTGAGGACCCATTAGTTGTTGGCTTTCATCTCGCCTTTTTATTGATTTATCTGGTGGGCATCGCGGTACAAATGCGCTGGTTAAACCGCACCATGGCTGAGCAATCTGTAGATGGTGAAACCGCCTAAACACAGAGCCCACTTAATACTGGGCAAGCGTCGTCTAATATAGCGACAAATATAATAGAGGGTTAGGGTATGCGTCACCGTCTTGCATCCATTTTTGGTGTGCTTCTATCGATAAGCCTAGCCTCTATAGCATTGGCAGAGAGCTCAGGCGCTGTCTTAACCGCATCGTCGAGTGCAGCCTATGTGGCGCCTACTCGAATGGCGGGTAATATGGACAGTTGGATCGCTCTCGCGATTGTACTCACCTCCGTAATAACAGCCTGGGCGATCAACTACAGCGCACCTAAAGTGCGTGTTTTTGGTACCTTACTCGCGGCTCTCGGCTGTTTTACGGTGGCTGCTTGGTTCTTCATTTATGTGGTTAATACCGGTTTCTTGGAAAATCCGAAACCCCATCAGACGCCATTGGATTCAGCCAAGCCAGTGCTGTTATGGATACAGGCAATTATCGCGTTGGTAGCAGGACTGTTTTTAATCTTCGTTGCTGCCCGCCAGCGCAACAGTCAGGAGGCACTGATATTAACCTCAGCAAATGAGCCGCATCGCTATGGGCGAGTATCAAGATTATTGCACTGGACTACGGCAGGGCTTTTTCTTACCCTTATTCCAATGGGCATCTTTACCTCGATTATTCCCGAGCAAACGGAATATCGCAATGCCTACTATGTTGTGCATAAAACCCTCGGTGTTACAGCATTATTACTACTGGTTATCAGATTGTTGTGGAATCGAATTTCGCAACGTCCAGCACTGGATAGCACGCTCACATCTCGCGAACGCCAGCTCGCCCGAATTGCGCATTTTACACTGTATATGATGATGCTAGCTCTGCCCGTTACGGGCTTTATGATGACCAGTCTGCACGGTTACCCAACTTACTTTTTCGCTTGGGAATTGGCGCCATTATGGCCACAGAGTGATGCCTATATTCTCTGGGGAGCCATGCATAAGTACCTGTTGCCGTATCTACTTTATATCGTCTTGGGTGCTCATATACTCGGTGCGATGAAGCATCATTATGTCGATAAAAAAGCTAACGCATTTAAGCGCATGGGCGGCTAAATAACGCCTCTTAACCTGCTTTCGTATTGTTTTGATTAACACTCTGCATTGTCAGCGGCTAATGCTTTAGTCTAATAAAAGACTTGCAATCGCTCTCCGGTAGCTTTTAAATGACCACCTGTCATTTAAAAGCTACCGGAGAATAGATATGAATGCACCGCAAACAGCCATTGTAGATAAAGATACCGAACTTAAAATGCAGGCCGCATTGCAGGCTCAACGCGATAGCTATGTGGCTGAGGGTGTTGTCACCGCTGCCACCCGTATTGACCGTATTGATCGTGCTATTGATATTTTGGTAACCCATGCTGAAGCCATCAGCGAAGCCATGAATGCAGACTTTGGTTGCCGACCGCGGCAAGTCAACTTAATGACTGATGTGACCGGTTCTATCGAATGTCTTAAGCACAGCAAAAAACACCTTAAACGCTGGATGAAACAAGATAAGCGGCCGACTATGTTTCCGCTTAATTTGCTCGGAGGCCGTTCGACAGTTGAATATCAGCCTAAGGGTGTGGTGGGTGTGCTTGCGCCATGGAACTTCCCGTTAGGTATGGTATTTGAACCCCTGGCAGGAGTTCTGGCGGCAGGTAATAGAGCCATGATTAAACCCTCTGAGTTTACACCGGCAACGTCTGCGCTAATTGCTGATATGGTCGCGGAAGCGTTTGATCCATCGGAATTAACCGTGTTTAGCGGTGGCCCAGAAGTCGGGCAGGCGTTCTCTTCACTGGCGTTTGACCATATGATTTTTACCGGTGCAACCAGCGTTGCCCGCCATATTATGGCCGCGGCAGCGCACAATTTGGTTCCGGTAACCCTTGAGTTGGGTGGTAAATCTCCGGTGGTGGTATCTCGAAGTGCCAATATTGCCGAAGCTGTACAGCGCATTATGGTTGGTAAAATGTTAAATGCAGGGCAGGTGTGTATCGCGCCGGACTATGTGCTGGTGCCCGAGGAGTCTCTTGATGAAGTGATTGCGCAGGCCAGTGCTGTAGTCTCAGAGATGTATCCAACACTACTGGACAATGATCAGTACACGGCCATGGTCAACAAGCGTCACTATCAGCGCATGATGGATAATTTAGCTGATGCGGATAAACGCAGTATTAAAACACTGACGCTGAATCCGGCAAATGAAAATTTTGATAATAATCCTGCACAAAAAGTGCCGCCAACATTGATTATTAATCCAGAGGATGACGCTCTGTGTATGACGGATGAAATCTTCGGCCCATTGTTACCGATCAAGACCTATAAAAATTTCGACGAAACTATTCGTTATATCAATGACAGACCAAGGCCGCTGGCAGCTTATTACTTTGGTAGTAACCAAGCGGAAGAGCGACAATTTCTTTCCGGCACTACCTCTGGTGGTGTGTCTATTAATGATGTGATGTTTCATATGCTACAAAAAGACCTGCCATTTGGTGGTGTTGGCCCCAGTGGTATGGGTGCCTATCACGGTATAGAAGGGTTTAAAACTTTCAGCCATGCCAAAGCCATCTATCGTCAACCGAAGCGTATTCCTGTGGCTAAACTGGCAGGGTTTATGCCCCCCTATGGGCCGGCATCAGAAAAAAGCATTCAGCAGAAAGTTAAAAGATGAGCAACGAACTAAGACGCGCACGGACTCAAGACCAAAAATACTTCCGCCGCCAACAGATACTAGAGGCGGCGGAGCAGCACTTTGCTGATGTAGGCTACGAAGCATTTTCTATGGTTAACCTCGCGCGATTGGCAGGTGTGGTTAAAGGTACTTTGTATCTGTATTTTAAAACCCGCGAAGAAGTGCTTTTAACCCTCTATAACCAGAGTTTAGCGCGCTGGAGCCATGTTTTTCTCGATCAGTTGCACGGCGATATGACTGATCGCGACTACGTTGCGACACTCTATTTAACAGCCATGGCTGACCGTAGTTTTATTCCTTTGTTGACTAGATTGGAGCATGTTATCGAGCACAATGTTTCGATTGAACGTTTGGTTGAGTCAAAGCGACATTTTATTGAGCGTATCGATTGTGTTGCCCAAGCTACAACTACGGCTTTAGGTCTAAACCAATCGCAGTCTTCAGAGTTGGTCAAAACTATGGGGGTATTGCTGGTGGGCGCCACTCGGGCTGATCAAGGCCCATCATTGCATGGGGAAGATATTCCTGAGGATGTACAGGTGCTAATTGATAGTTTTTCATCGAAGCAGCTGTTTATTAAAAATGCCTGTCGCATTATCAGCGGTATCCGCACAGAGCAAGTGAATGGAGACTGATTACAGTCCGTTTTAGCTTCAATGGTTAGAGAATAAGAGGAGAATAAGTAATGACCATAAATCGACAGTGGTTATTGGCGGCCAGACCTGATGGCATGATTGGCCCGCAGAATTTTAACTATGTGGAAACGTCTATTCCTGAAATAGCTGATGGTGAGATCTTAGTCAAAAATTTATACCTTTCCTTCGATCCAACACAGCGTAACTGGATGGTCGATCGGCCGGGATATCTGCCCCCCGTGGCTATAGGGGAGGTAATGCGCGCTGGATCTGTATCACAGGTAGTTGCCTCGCAGCACCGTGATTTTACTATTGGTGAGTTGGTACAAACCACTGGCTGTTGGCAGGATTATGCAGTGGTAGCACCAGGGCAGGGCCCCACGGGTGTGAATAAATTACCGCCCGGAGTATCCCCAGAAATGATGTTATCCATTCTAGGTATTACTGGTATGACAGCTTATTTTGGGCTGCTTGAGCATGGTCAGCCCAAAGCTGGGGAGACCGTATTAGTGTCTGGTGCTGCCGGTGCCACTGGATCGGTGGTGGGGCAAATAGCCAAACTTAAGGGCTGTCGGGTTGTTGGTATTGCCGGAGGAGCACAGAAATGTGCCTGGCTAAAACAGGTTGCCGGATTTGATGAGGTTATTGACTATAAAAACGAAGATGTCAGTGAAAAAATTGCACTGCATTGTCCTGATAAATGGGATGTGTTTTTTGATAATGTCGGTGGTGCTATTTTGGAGGCCGCGCTCAATCATCTCAATCTGTATTCGCGGGTGGTGATGTGCGGAGGTATTGCCAATTACAACGCTAAAGAACCCGTGCCGGGCCCCAATAATCTGATGAATTTGGTAACCAATCGCGGTCGTATGCAGGGTTTTATTATCTTGGATTATTTGCCCCGCGCCATGGAAGCCATTGAAGCATTAATGGGTTGGGTGGCATCGGAAGAGATTGTTTATCAGGTGGATATGCAAGAGGGATTTAATAATATTCCCAGTACTTTGCAGCGACTATATACCGGCGAAAATCTTGGCAAGCAGTTATTGAAGATAGCTGATCCGGTGTGATTGATGATTGTTTTGAACAACTAATAGCTAAAGTTGTAGAACGGTTAGTTCAAGCGGTTATAAAAAAGGGGCGCCTAGTGGCACCCCTTTTTTTGTACTTCTTATTGGTCAGCACTTGCGCACTGACCCTCTTCTAGTTAACTTTTAGTAGTTACTTAGAAGTTGTAGCTAGCTTTCATGTACCAGAAAGCACCTTCGATACCCATTGGAGAAGTCTCGTAGAAAACCGCACCTAGGCCATCGTCTTCAAAGCCTTCTGCTGCTGCTGCAATAGCTCCTGCTGAGCCATTGATACGCTCGGCGCCCTGATCGAAGATATTCTGACCACCGACCGATACAGACATGCTATCAGTAAGGGCATAGGTTACTTCGGCATCAACGGTATATGCTGAGTCAGCATCTGTACCAAACCAGTCAGCGTGGACTGCATAGTACTCACCAAAGTAGTTGGTGCGAACAAATGCACTGATACCGTCCCAGCTCTGCGCCATAGTGAATGTCGCACGGTGGTTGGGTAGACCTTCTTCCAGACGTTTAACTTTAGAGTCGCTTGTGACGCAGTCATTATCTTTGCTAGCAGGCTTCTGCGGAGTAGCGCAAGAGTGTCCACGCTTATCTACTTTAGTGTCAGTCCAATTATACGCTAGGCTAAAGTCAGTAGAGCCACCAAAAAGATCAGCACCATAAGTAGCAACGAGGTCAAAGCCTTCAGTGCTTGTGTCAAAGTCATTTGCGAAGTAGTTGATC
>CBFHVP010000091.1:0-7191 GCA_965659315.1 uncultured Porticoccaceae bacterium
ATGGTAAAGATATCTTTATCACCGCGGCCCGACATATTAACCAGCACTATTTCATCCTTGGCCATGGTGCGCGCTTCTTTTAACGCCACAACAAAACCATGGGTGCTCTCCAGCGCTGGAATTAAACCCTCAGTGCGCATGGTTAGTTTAAGTGTCTCTTTAACCTCAGCGTCTGTCGCCGCCTCAAAGCGCACCTTGCCCTGATCATGCAGATGGGCAAAGATTGGATTAACGCCAATATAATCGAGACCTGCGGCAACCGAATGAGTCTCACTCATATTGCCCTCATCATTTTGCAGGAAGTAGGTTTTGTAACCCTGAGCCACGCCAACACTGGCATCATCATAGGCCAACCGCGCCGAGTGCATATAGGAGCCAACGCCCTCACCCCCAGCCTCACAGCCGATTAACTCAACATCATCATCGAAAAAGCCCTGAAATAGCCCCATGGCATTGGACCCACCGCCGACACAGGCATAGACGCGGTTGGGCAAGCGCCCGGTCTGCGTCATAATCTGCTCTCGAGCTTCAAGACCAATAATTGATTGGAACCAACTGACCATTTCCGGAAACGGATGGGGGCCGCAGGCGGTACCGAGAATATAATGGGTATCGGCCATATTGGTCACCCAATCACGCATACATTCATTTACAGCGTCTTTGAGTGTCTTCTGGCCATCTTCTACCGCGACTACCTCGGCACCCAGATTTTCCATCCAGAATACATTGGGGCGCTGACGGGCAACATCCACCGCACCCATATAAATTTTGCAGTCAAAACCAAACTTGGCCGCCATAGTTGCCGTGGCAAAACCATGCTGTCCCGCGCCAGTCTCAGCAATAACACGCTTCTTGCCCAGTCTCTGGGTCAGCAGCCCCTGCCCCATCACATTATTGACCTTATGGGAACCGGTATGATTAAGATCATCGCGTTTCACATAAATCTGCGCACCACCCAGCTCTCGACTGAGATTCTCCAGATAGGTCACCGGTGTGGGTCGGCCAGAGTAATTTTGCAGCAGCGACACATAGTCTTGCCAAAACTTTGGGTCTGCCTTGCATTCGCGGAAGCACTCAAGGAGCTCCTCAATGGTGGCATGTAAAATTTCGGGCAGAAAAACACCGCCGTACTCTCCATAGTAGCCCTCGCGACCATTGGAGAAGTCAAAAATATCCATGAGAAACCTCATAAGAACGCAAAGCAGCCGTTTGGCGACTTAATTGCGGGTGATTAGTGAAAGTCGGCCATTTTATATAACTCACTTGGTGGGTACAACTTTAAGCGCAACAACCTCAGTACCCAATTGAGCACCCAATTCAGTACCCAAAAACGGCTCGGTGATTAAATTTTTTGGTTATGCTTTTATACGACGACATAACATGACCGGTTTATGCTAAGTAGTCAGACTTTTTGGCCAGCCCAATAACCACGCGGGACAGCGGCTTTTATCCACAACTTTTACCCTGATTTACAAAGCTTTTATGGGCAAACATTGAAAAAAAACACAATATATAGTGGATTAATGCTTGCATGACACAAAATGTAGGATAAACTCGTACTCGGTTCAAGAATGAATAAAGAGCAATAAAAAGAGCAAAAAGTAGCGTCTAACGTCACAATACTAAGCTCTATTTATCATCAACGGTGCACCAAAAAGGAGCATCTTTTCGAAGATGTCGCGGTTCGCGTGTCGGCGAAATAAAGCAAATAAAAGCGAAATAAATAGCAGTCAAAAACGAATTAATTAAAAGGTCATGTAATGAGCGCAACGAGACTTAAAACAGTAAAGCCAACTAAAGCAAGCCAAGATATTGCAATGCAAGATGCATCACTGGATATCTGGGACAAAAAATATCGCTTAAAAGACAAACAAGAGCAGCCTGTTGATAAAGATATCAACGCCACCTATATGCGTGTGGCCAAGGCACTCGCTGGTGTTGAAAGCAAAGATAAACGCAAAGAGTGGCAAGATAAGTTTGTCTGGGCCCTGCAACAAGGTGCCATTCCCGCTGGGCGCATTATCTCTAACGCTGGTGCGCAGGCCTACAAACCCGCCACCTCCACTATCAACTGCACCGTGTCCGGGATTGTGCCCGACTCCATGCAAGGTATTCTCGAGCGCAATCTCGAAGCCGGCCTTACGCTCAAGGCTGGCTGCGGTATTGGTTACGAATTCTCCACCTTGCGACCCAAAGGAGCCTATGTTTCTGGTGCCGGAGCCTATACCTCTGGTCCGCTGTCATTTATGGATATCTACGACAAGATGTGTTTTACCGTGTCTTCAGCCGGTGGTCGCCGCGGTGCGCAGATGGCAACCTTTGATGTCAGCCACCCCGATGTGTTTGATTTTGTTCGCGCCAAACGCGAAGACGGGCGCCTGCGTCAGTTTAATCTATCACTGCTGATTACCGAGGAATTTATCGACGCCGTTCGCGCTGATGGCCCATGGGATTTAACCTTCCCTGTCAGTGCCAAGGAAATCGAAGGCGGCTTGGATTTAAAAGGCGATGATATTGTGTGGAAGCCCTTCCCCACCACAGAAAACTATATTAGCAATGATGAGGGGCTGGTGGCTTGTCGTATCTATGAGACCATTCGTGCTCAGAAGCTATGGAATGCCATTATGTCGTCCACCTATGACTATGCAGAGCCCGGCTTTATTCTAATCGATCAAGTCAATAAGAATAATAACAACTGGTTCTGCGAAGATATTCGCGCCACCAACCCCTGTGGTGAACAACCATTACCTCCCTATGGTAGTTGTCTGTTGGGCTCAGTAAACCTGACCAAGTTTGTGCGTAATCCCTTTACCGCAGAAGCCTATTTTGATTGGGAAGAGTACGCGGAAGTGGTAAGCGTATTTACCCGTATGCTCGATAACGTGGTCGAGATCAACGGCCTACCGTTAGATGGCCAACGCCAAGAAATTGAATACAAGCGTCGTCACGGCATGGGCTTCCTTGGCCTCGGCTCAACCATCACCATGCTTCGCATGAAGTACGGTGAGCAGGATTCATTGGAATTCACTGAGCGCGTTGCGCGCGATATGGCGGTTGCTGGCCTCAAGACTGGTTTGCACCTAGCACGAGAAAAAGGGCCGGCGCCGGTAATGGAAGACGAGTTTGAAGTCACCGCAGCCATGCTATTCAAACAGCCTGATATGGCCAAAGATGGTATTAAAGTCGGCGATAAACTGAAGGGCAAAGTACTCATGGCCAAGTACAGCCGCTATATGCAAAATATTGCCACGGTTGCACCAGAGTTGGTTGAATCGCTGATTGAAGAGGGCTGTCGCTTTAGCCACCACTCATCAATTGCGCCAACAGGGACTATCTCATTATCGCTGGCGAACAACGTTAGCAATGGTATTGAACCCAGTTTTGCCCACCATTATTCGCGCAATGTTATTCGCGAGGGTAAAAAATCCAAAGAGAAAGTCGATGTATTCTCCTATGAGTTACTGGCCTATCGCACATTAGTCAACGATAAAGCCATGCCCTATGGCACCACTGAAGAAGAGGCTTTACCTGACTACTTTATGAGCTCGGAAAATATCACGCCACGAGCCCATGTCGATATTCAGGCCGCCGCGCAGAAATGGGTCGACTCGTCAATCTCTAAGACCATTAATGTGCCAACCGACTGTGATTATGAGGACTTTAAAGATATCTATCTTTATGCCGCCGAGAACGGCCTTAAAGGTTGCACCACCTTCCGCTTTAATCCAGAGGCGTTCCAAGGGGTATTGGTCACCGAGAAAGATTTAGAGAACACCACTTATAGCTTTACCCTGGAAGATGGCTCCACCGTCGAATTCAAAGGTAATGAAGAAGTTGAGTACGACGGGGAAACCCATACAGCGGCTAATCTGTTCGATGCACTGAAAGAAGGTTACTACGGAAAATTTTAATTAACTAAAAATTATTCCGTAGCAACTGCAAGGGATAGAAAGAGGAATATGATGAAAAAGAAAATCGCACAAAAAATTGTTGGCTACAAAGTCGCCACAGAAGAACAGGTACAGGAAGCTGCCGCTCAAGAAGCCGAGAGTAATATTATTCAGATGCATGAGAAAGTCTCGCGCCCTGAAGAATTGGCGGGCAGTACTTATAAGATCAAGACACCCATGTCTGACCATGCGCTGTATCTGACTATCAATGATATTATTTTGAATCAGGGTACCGACCATGAGCTGCGCCGCCCTTTCGAAGTATTTATCAACTCAAAAAATATGGATCACTTCCAGTGGATCGTTGCCCTTACCCGCGTACTCTCCGCGGTATTCCGCAAAGGCGGTGACTGTACCTTCCTGGTTGAAGAAATGAAGGCAGTATTTGACCCTCAAGGCGGTTACTACAAACCCGGTGGTAAGTTTATGCCATCATTGGTTGCCGAGATAGGCTGGGCCATCGAGGATCACCTACAGAAAATCGGTATGCTAAAAAAGCCCGAGATCCCCGAACACCAACAGAAAATCATGGATCAGAAACGCGCTGAATTTGAGGGCACAACAACGCCCACTGCCGATACCGGCGATTTCCCGGCCAACGCTGAAGTATGCAAAAAATGTAGCGTTAAAGCGGTGATCCTGATGGATGGTTGTATGACTTGCCTCAATTGCGGCGACTCTAAATGTGGCTAACACCCCTAAAAAGTGAACAATAAAAAAGCGGCCTCAGGGTCGCTTTTTTATTGCGCTTAAAAATTATCTCACAGAGGAAACGCACTTTTTATGTGAAAGCTTTTTATGTGGAAGCTATTTATGTGATAGCTATCGCAGCATTATCAATTGTGAATAGCTCAAACCCATATTAACGCTACTATTCATCTTCAGTATGTACATTAGGTACTAGGTCCTCAGTTTTAGCATGGAGGTAGTCAATGAGGTTTAGGGTTTTAGCGTTATCTGCATTTTTACAGTTATATTCCATTCAGTGTTTTGCCGACCTTCCACTGACAGTGGAAGATCTACTCACTCAGTCTCATCAATTTAGACTAAGTCTCGACCTTGGATACGCCAATGTTGATAGACGTAATACCGATAGATATTTCAATCTGGTGCAAACAGGGACGAGTAATTTTATTATGTTGCCTGTCGCTATCAGTGAGCAAAGGCAAAATAGCGATACGCTCACTATGACATTAAGTGGACGTTATGGTCTCAATAACAAAACTGAACTCTATAGCCATCTTACAGCAACCTCCAATAGCAGCCGCATTTACGCGAATAAAGAAAGCAGTAGCGTCAACTCACAACAACTTAGCCAACTAGTCGTCGGCACCAATCATCAATTTTCTGAGGACAATGATAGCCCAGCCCTATTGGCTTTTGTTGAAGTGGCACTAGCAGAAAATACTGCCATTGATGGTACCGACTATCAGCATTTCAAGACTGGTCAGATAGGGTTTACCACTTATCGGTCTATCGATCCGCTTGTGCTCTCGCTTAGTGCTGGCTATCGCCAGAGCTGGCAGAGACCCAACGGTGTCAATCAAGTCGACCCCGGCGATCTTCTCTTTATTAATCCGAGTATTGGCTTTGCGGTAAATAATCAAGTGACCTTGACTGGCGGTGTGCAATTTAAATTTCGTGGTAAGGATAAGATCGATGGCAGCGAACTAGGTATCCGCACCTCACAGACCAATTTAGAGCTGGGCTTTGGTTACGCCAGCAGTGAACAGCTCACCATCAACCTAAGTATACGCAATGATATCAGCGGTAATACTGGCGCACAGGCCCATCTCCGCTTGCTCTACAAAATAAAATCTTTTACGCAGCAATAAACACAGGGAGGTGAGATTATTATGGACTAAACTTTAAAGCCTATTTTAACCATTTTATTTAATCACATAATCAAGGAAGAATTTATGTTTAGCAAAATGAAATATTATTTTATGGTTTTTATACTCACGGTCTTTGCTCCATCGTTTGCAGCGGCCGACAATATTGACCTAGAGGATCTGACTTTTATTTTTGGTGATATGGCCGCAGAGCAGACATTAGAACTTGATCAAATGGAATTGCTTTCAAAACAGGAAATGATTGACACCGAAGGTGAATGGTTTTGGTTCGCTGCTATGGCTGGATACAGAATGGGCAGAGCTATTTCGATATACCAAAGATACCACTATGGTGTCTGGGCACCTATGGCGTACCGTCGATTCCAAACAATATAAACTAGCGCTATCTTTAACTAAAGTAATACAGGGGTATCTATTTCAACATCGGAAAGATGCTCCTGTATCAGGACGAGGACATTGGTTATTATGAAAATAAGACAGCAAGGTACCCCTGATAAAAAGGTAACCATAGAACTCTGTATGGAGGTCGCGATTGTGTCTATGATAATCGTGCCTATGTTGCTTATGTGGTTACCGGATACGCCTCGTTTGTTAACAGATTTTTATTACTCAACACTGTCTTTCGTTCTGGGATTGGCCTTGTAATGCAGAGAGTACTCGGAGAAATTCTTCACATCATACTGTTTGAGCCAAAGCCAATTGGTGAATACCAAAATCATAATAAGGCACCTACGATATTGATTCTTCTGGCACTCGCGATGACTATAGGTTTTGTCTCACCTATAGAAGGTGCGAGCGTTATCGGCAACTATTCTTTCTTTATAGTTGCAGTTTTCCTAACTATATTGGTTGCTGCGATCTTTTTTCAATATTGGTTTAAAGTTAAAGGCATCCAAACTGAACCAGAACCATTATGCCTATTTTTTGCACTGGCTTTAGCTATAAATAATTTAATTTTGCCGAGTTATAAGCTAGTAAACTATTTTGATTCAATGTTATTTTTTTACGCAAATTCAACCCTGATTACCTACTCATTTATAGTACTGATATACGGCTTGGCAAAAAGTGTCAATAGCAGTTTAGGATTTGTCTTTCTTGGTTTAGCTACCTGCTCTGTTCTTCTTTTTTTCTCCCTGGCAATACTGCAGTCGCTTTTTATCTTTTATGGGTTTTTGCCGATACCTCTATGGCCATAAGTGAGTAATATACTGAATCAGAATAACACAATGCGTAAATCACAAATCATCCAGATGATAACGGATATAGCAATTGAGGTAACAGAATGTGAGGTTGCAATGAATGATGAGGAAAAAAACATTGCAAGAAAGATTTCTGATCAAGATAACTTTGATTTTTCATCATTGAATACTGAAGAAATTGAGTATGTA
>CBFHVP010000092.1:0-285 GCA_965659315.1 uncultured Porticoccaceae bacterium
ATAATGTGCGTGCAGAAATGATGGATCGGGGTGACGCGTTATTTGAGTTAGCTTTTGCTGAGCCGGTGTTAGCGGTATTGGATCAGATTGGTCATATGCCTTTACCGCCCTATATTGATCGATCTGATACAGAGGATGATAAATCCCGCTATCAAACGGTATATGCCGAGCACTCGGGGGCAGTTGCAGCGCCTACGGCGGGGCTGCACTTTGATCAGGCGCTGATGGATGATATTAAAGGCAAGGGCGGCAGCATTGGCTTTGTTACCTTGCATGTGGGGGCGG
>CBFHVP010000092.1:295-2872 GCA_965659315.1 uncultured Porticoccaceae bacterium
CGGGTACCTTTCAGCCGGTGCGGGCAGATAATATTGAAGATCATCATATGCACTCGGAATGGTTACAGGTCAGTGATGAGCTCTGTCAGCAGGTGGCGGCTACCAAAGCTAAAGGCGGTCGAGTGATCGCTGTGGGCACGACCAGTGTGCGCTGTTTAGAGACGGCGGCAAAAGCCGGTGATATTGCGCCTTTTGAGGGCGATACCGATATTTTTATTTACCCCGGTTATCAATTTAAGGTGGTTGATGCGCTACTGACCAATTTCCACCTCTCTGAGTCGACATTGCTTATGTTGGTCAGCGCATTTTCTGGCTATCACTCTATAATGGCAGCCTATCGAGAAGCGGTTGCCGAACGCTACCGCTTCTTTAGTTATGGCGACGCCATGTTGTTAATTCACAACCCCAATGCAGCACAGGACATACCCGGCAATGCGTAATAGCGACTCAGGCGACTGTTTTATGCAATTTAATGTTAGCGCCACCGACGGTAAAGCTCGTCGTGGTGAATTAACATTCCCCCGCGGCACCGTGCAGACGCCGGCCTTTATGCCAGTGGGTACCTACGGCACAGTGAAAGGCATGTTGCCGCGCGATATCGTTGAGATCGGTGCCGAAATTATTCTGGGTAATACCTTTCATTTGATGTTGCGACCGGGCACTGAAGTGGTAAAAGCCCATGGTGACCTGCATGATTTTACCCAATGGCAGGGACCTATCCTCACTGATTCCGGTGGTTTTCAGGTGTTTAGCCTCGGGGATATGCGCAAAATAACCGAGGAGGGTGTTAAGTTTAAGTCGCCTATTGATGGTAGCTCGGTGTTTATTGATCCTGAGACCTCTATTCAGGTGCAGCGTGACCTCGGTAGCGATGTGGTTATGATCTTTGATGAATGCACGCCCTATCCCGCCACTGAAAAAGAGGCCTATCAGTCGATGCAGTTGTCATTGCGCTGGGCCGAGCGCAGTAAAGTAGCGCATGCTGATAGCCCCTCTGCGCTATTTGGTATTGTGCAGGGTGGTATGTACGAAAACCTGCGCGATGAGTCGTTGGCAGGGCTGGAGCAGATTGGTTTTGATGGCTACGCCATCGGTGGTCTGTCGGTGGGTGAGCCAAAAGAGGATATGATTCGCATTCTCGATCATTTGGCCGATAATATGCCGGCGGACAAGCCGCGCTATCTGATGGGCGTGGGTAAGCCAGCAGATCTGGTGGAGGGCGTGCGTCGCGGCATTGATATGTTTGACTGTGTTATGCCAACACGCAATGCGCGCAATGGCCATCTGTTTACTAGCACTGGGGTGATAAAAATTCGCAATGCGGTGCATCGTCATGATACCAGCCCGTTAGATGCAGAATGTGACTGCTATACCTGCACCAACTTTAGTCGTGGCTATTTGCATCATTTAGAAAAATGCGGAGAAATGCTTGGTGCACAGCTTAATACGATTCATAACCTGCGTTATTACCAAACTCTAATGGCGGGTTTGCGTGAGGCGATTGCCGCAGGAAGGCTAGACGATTTTGTCGCTGAATTTTATGCCAAGCAGGCGACTACGGATCGTTAAATGGGCGCTGGGGTTTAAATACAAATTTGTGCCCCTATTTAAACCCTAATGTCGCTATAATGCGCGCTTGAAATACAGGATCACCTAACTCATGCCAAATAAGTTTCCTCTGTGGAAGAATGTACTTGTTCTTCTGGTCGTCGCATTCGGCTTTCTCTTTGCCGCGCCAAACCTCTACCCACCAGACCCTGCAGTGCAGCTGTCAGGTCAGAGTGGTGCCATGGTAATTGATCAAGTTATCTTAGATAAGGTAGAAATGTCTCTAGATGAGGCGGGCATTGAGTATTTTGCTGGTGAAGCCGATGGCAATAGCGCACTGATTCGTTTGCGCGATGCAGACTTGCAGTTGCGCGCCAAAGAAGTCATTCAAGCGGAGATGGGTGGCGATTATATTGTCGCACTTAACCTAGCGCCTACCACTCCAGACTGGTTGGTTGGATTGGGCGGCAAGCCGATGAAACTAGGGCTTGATCTGCGCGGCGGGGTGCATTTTTTACTTGAGGTCGATCTCGACTCGGCATTGGCGACTAGGCTTGAGGCCGATATGCAAAATATCAAAGCCGAGTTGCGTGAAGAGCGTATCCGCTACGGCAGTTTTGCCCTGAAAGGTCGCCAGATAGTTGGCCAGTTTCGCGATCAGGAGCAGATTGATCGCGCCACTGCATTAATCCGTGCTAACTACCGTGATTTGCAACCGCAATCAGGGCAGGGGCAGCCTGAGTTAACATTAGTACTTAATCTCAGTGAACTGGCAACGCGGGAAATTGAGGATAATGCAATTAAGCAAAATCTGACCTCCCTGCGCAATCGAGTGAATGAGTTGGGGGTGTCTGAACCTCTGGTATCGCGGCAGGGCAAAAACCGTATTGTTGTGGAGCTGCCCGGTGTACAGGATACCGCTGAGGCTAAACGTATTATTGGTAAAACCGCGAACCTTGAGTTCCGTTTGGAGGCTGAGGGTCGCAGTGGTGAGACGTTTGATTTTCGTACTCCTTCGGGTCAGGGCCC
>CBFHVP010000092.1:2972-7172 GCA_965659315.1 uncultured Porticoccaceae bacterium
AACCTTGAGTTCCGTTTGGAGGCTGAGGGTCGCAGTGGTGAGACGTTTGATTTTCGTACTCCTTCGGGTCAGGGCCCTAATGCGCGCCTAGAAAATAAAGCCGTGATTACCGGTGAGAATGTGACTGATGCTCGCGCTAGTTTTGATGAAAATGGCCGTCCTCAGGTTAATATTGATCTTGACGCCAAAGGCGGTTGGCAAATGGGCTACGCCACGCGTGATAATATCGGTCGCGCCTTAGGTGTGCTGTTTATCGAGTATAAAACCAAGTTAGAAAAATCTATCGATGAAAATGGTGAGGTGGTGATTACGCCGGTACCATTCGTTGAGAAGAATATTATTAGCCTCGCCACCATTCGCGGACAGTTGGGCACCTCATTCCGAATCACAGGCCTTGATGGTCAGCGCGAGTCCTCCGAACTGGCACTGCTACTGCGTGCCGGTGCGCTGGCAGCGCCAATGTATATTGTTGAAGAGCGCACCATTGGCCCATCGCTGGGTGCTGAAAATATTCAATTGGGGGTTCAGTCGGTGACCTTGGGTATGGCACTGGTGTTGTTGTTTATGCTGGTGATTTATAAAGGCTTTGGTGTTTTTGCCAATATAGCGCTGGCGATGAATTTGCTACTTTTGGTGGCGTTTATGTCACTGCTGGGAGCTACGCTAACCCTTCCAGGTATTGCCGGTATTGTATTAACGGTGGGTATGGCGGTAGATGCCAATGTGCTAATCTTTTCTAGAATTCGCGAAGAGCTTGCGGCGGGCTCATCCGTTCAGGGTGCTATCAGTGCAGGTTATGATCGCGCCTTTGTGTCTATTCTGGATGCCAATATCACTACGCTGATTGTGGCGTTTATTTTGTTCTTGATTGGCTCTGGGCCAGTAAAAGGGTTTGCGGTAACCCTATCGATCGGTATTTTGACTTCGATGTTTACCTCTATTGTGATGACCCGTGGTTTAGTCAATGCCGTGGTCGGTGGTCGCAAAATTGAAAAGCTTTGGATTTAGGGAGAGCGTCATGACAAATATAAAAGTGTATGACTTTATGGCTTTGCGCAAAATCGCCGTGGTTTGTTCTGCTGTTTTGCTGGCGGTCTCCATCTGGTCACTGTCTGTGCAAGGGTTGGTGTTGGGGCTGGATTTTTCCGGTGGCACTCAGATTGAAGTCGGTTACGAACAACCTGCCGATGTTGGTGCTTTAAGCGATAAGCTTGAGGCAGCGGGGTTTGATAACCCCGTAGTGGTGCATTTTGGAGCTGAGACCGATGTGCTAATTCGCCTACAAGGCCAACCAGAGCAGTCTCTATCTGATCGCGTATATGCTGTATTGCAGGAAGATGGTGATAAGGTTGAATTGCGCCGTGTCGATTTTGTCGGCCCGCAGATTGGTGAAGAGCTGCGCGATGATGGCGGTCTCGGTATGTTGACCGCGCTGGCCATCGTAATGCTCTATGTGGCGATTAGATTCCAATTTAAATTTTCGGTCGGTGCGGTATTGGCACTAGCCCATGATGTGATTATCACCTTAGGCGTATTTTCATTGGCGCGATTGGAATTTGATCTGACTGTATTAGCCGCGGTATTGGCGGTAGTAGGTTATTCGCTTAACGATACCATCGTGGTGTCAGATAGGATCCGAGAAAATTTCCGTAAAATCCGCAAAGCCAGCGCAGTTGAAGTGATTAATGAATCCCTCTCACAAACGCTATGGCGTACCATCAATACCTCGGTCACCACCATGCTGGTACTTTTAGCATTGTTCTTTTTTGGCGGTGAGTTGATCCATAACTTTGCTATCGCACTAATGATTGGTGTGGGCATTGGTACCTATTCCTCTATCTATGTAGCTGCAACGGTGATGTTGGCGATGAATGTGGACCGTGAGGACCTGCTAGAACCGGTTGAGGGTGAGTTGGTTGATGATTTACCCTAGCTCTGTCGCTAAAGGCTATCAGCTTGACGAAGTCTAGACGCTGTTATTTATAGTCTAGGCTGACTAGCTAACGTCTCCTATGGTTATGCTTTAAATACCTTTCAGCGTTATACTCTGCCTCATGCTAAAAGTTATTCGAGTCAGATCTACTTTATTTACCTCGATATTCAGTCAGAGCCTAGTGGTTTTGTTGCTGTCGAGCTGTGCAGTTTTGTCTCCAAAGCCACAGCCGGTGGCCGTCTGCCCTGTGCTAGAGGAGCCTGCAGTCACCCAAAAGCAGTGCCCGCCAGCGAAAGTGATTGAGCGTATCGTGACTAAAGAGGTGCCGGCGCAATTGCCGCCCATGGCCACCACTGCTGGTAAAATGCATCTGCCTATTGTCGGTGCGGTTGAATGGGTAGCGGTCGGACGCTCTGAGCTTATGATGGAGGCGCGCATTGATACCGGTGCGGATACGACCTCGATCCATGCCGATAATATTCAGCTAGTTGAAAAAGATGGGCGCCGTTATGTGCGCTTTGTTCTAGTTGAGCCAGAGACTGGCAGACAAGTGCGGCAGGAATTGCGTTTGCGCCGTCGGGTGTTAATTAAGCAGAGCAACGGTCTCCGAGATAGACGCTTTGTTGTGCGGATGTGGGTAGCCGTTGGTGACGCGCGCTCACATATCGATGTTAACCTTACCGATCGTAGCGACTTTGAATACCCCATGTTGATTGGGCGTAACTTCTTGACTGACAGCTTAATTGTTGATGTCAGTCGCCATCACACCATTGATAAGTAATTGGATTTAGCGACATGATCAGCTCTAGAGTACAGGTCGGCATTATTGCGACTCTGCTGATTGCGGTGGGGATGGGATTTTGTTTGTACAAGGCTGCTAATTTAGGCTTTCCACTATTTCCGGGTGAGTACCGTGATGTATGGACTGTGGAGTCTAAAGTGAGTTTTAAGCCCTCCAAAGCAGATCCTGTGGAAGTAGAGCTTAAGTTGCCGAAAATGCTTAATGGTTGGACTAGTGTTGATGAGTATTTCGCCTCTTCTGGGTTTGGTTTTTCAGTGATTAATTCCGTCCAAGATGATGGGTTTGGTGAGCGTTTTGCGCGATGGACGCGTCAGCGCCTTGATCGTCCTACTACATTGTATTACAAGCTACAGATTTTCCGAGCTGTTGAATCCAATGGCTTACCGGAGAGGGCGGTGCCGGAAGTTCGTCGGCCGCTCATGGAAAAGGATAGGCAGGCAGCGATGCAGAGGTTGGTGGATGGGCTGTCAGAAAAATCGTCTGACCGCGAGAGTTTTACCGGTCAGTTGCTACAGGAATTTCTAAGGGAGTCTCCAGATCAGGACAGTCTGTTTTTGCTCGGCTCGTATCAGCAGGATAGTCTGATGGTGGTCATGGATGCACTGGCCTATCGTGGCATTCCCGCCCATCAGGTGCGAGGGTTGGTGCTGGAGGATGGTCGTCGCAGGCAGACGCTCAGCTCACTAATAGAAATATACAACGGTCTAAGCTGGGTTGTTTTTGATCCCAAAACAGCGAGCGTTGGCGTGCCCGATAATTTTTTTATTTGGCAGCGTGGAGATGACGCTATCCTCAAAGTAGTTGGCGGTCGTGATTCTAGTTTGGAGTTTGCCCTAGTGAGCAATAGTCTGCCGGTCAAGACCTTGATAGGTATGGGACAGCGATCTGAGCAGGTAGACCTTTTGGACTTTTCAGTTTATGCCCTACCTGTCGAGCAGCAAGGCATTTTTAAAGGCTTGCTGTTAATTCCGGTGGCTGCTTTGGTTGTAGTTTTTATGCGGGTATTAGTGGGTGTTCGCACTTCGGGTACTTTTATGCCGGTGCTGATTGCACTGGCTTTTATTCAAACCACATTGCTAGTAGGGCTAGTTATTTTTCTCGGTCTAATTGGCGTGGGTTTATGGATCCGCTCCTACCTCAGTCGACTTAATCTATTGCTGGTATCTCGCGTTGCTGCGGTGATTATTGTGGTGATTTTACTGATGGCAGTGCTGGCAGTCAGTAGCTATCGCTTGGGGCTGGATCAGGCTCTGACGGTAACGTTCTTTCCCACCGTTATTATTGCTTGGACGATTGAACGTATGTCGATTCTCTGGGAGGAAGAGGGAGGTAAAGAGGTACTGATTCAGGGCAGCGGTAGTCTGCTGGTGGCGATATTCGCTTATTTGGTGATGTCTAGCCAGGTTATTGCGCATCTCACCTTTAACTTTCCGGAGTTAATGCTGTGTTTGTTGGGGGTGATTTT
>CBFHVP010000093.1:0-6847 GCA_965659315.1 uncultured Porticoccaceae bacterium
ATCACGCGGTTAATCAGCGTTCGTCGCAGACAGGTCCATCCGAGGTACTATGTGCTGATGTCAGGTGACACCCCGCCCGACTACGTGCAAAAGGTTGGGCGCAATATGGCCAACCTTTTAGAAGTACCGGTGCTTTTTTATCTGTTGGCGGTATTGGTCATTCTATTTGAGATCAATAACCAGCTCTTGGTTGATTTAGCTTGGCTCTATGTTGCGTTGCGTCTGGTCCACAGCATTATTCATATCAGTTACAACAATGTGCCACATCGCTTTATCGTATTCGTTCTATCGGTGGTCACGCTGATGATCATGTGGTTCCAATTTATGACGTTGGTAGGGTAACTGATTATGTCTATCGACACTGTTGCGGTTTGGCATCAAGTGGCTAAAAACCGAGATATAGAGGGTCTTTACGATCTGCTAGATGAAAATGCGGTTTTTCACTCACCAGTGGTACACAGCCCCCAAGTGGGTAAACAGATTACCGGCAAATACCTGAGTGCGGCATTCACTGTTTTTTTTAATGATAGCTTTAGTTACGTTCGTGAGGTTCATGGTCAAGGCCAGGCTGTGCTTGAATTTGAAGTTGAGTTAGAGGGCATCTTGGTCAATGGTGTGGATATGATTCGCTGGAATGATGCAGGCCTAATCACTGAATTTAAGGTGATGATCCGGCCGTTAAAAGCGGTTAGTCTTATTCATCAAAATATGGCCGCAATGCTTCAGGCTCAAACATAGCGTCTAGGCTATGTAGCGTTCAGTCTGTTTTGAGGTATTGATCAATGTCTATAAAGCATCTGTTGTTGATTGTTTGTATTACCGCGTCTGCCCTAGTTACGGCGAAATCAGATAGCGCTTATCTCTATGTGCTAGGGGTGGCGCAAGATGCCGGCTACCCTCAAGCGGGCTGTTATAAGCCCCATTGTATGCGCGGCTGGCAGAATCCAGAACTGCGACGTGGGGCCACCTCGATAGCATTGATTGATCCTGTTGCTAAAGTAAAAGTTCTCTTTGAAGCCACCCCTAATCTACCCCAGCAGTTATATATTTTGGAAAAAGAGGCGCCCTCAGCACAGTATAAGCTTGACGGCGTTTTTCTGACTCATGCGCATATGGGTCATTATGCGGGGTTAATGTTTTTTGGCCACGAGGCAATGGGGGGCAAGCAAATCCCTGTTTATGTGATGCCTAAAATGACAGATTATCTC
The DNA here is from genome assembly GCA_965659315.1 of uncultured Porticoccaceae bacterium. Classification (GTDB taxonomy): domain Bacteria; phylum Pseudomonadota; class Gammaproteobacteria; order Pseudomonadales; family Porticoccaceae; genus HTCC2207. The sequence goes on from CBFHVP010000093.1 coordinate 1,209, forward strand.
ACCAATAATGGCCCTTGGAGTCAGCTAGTTGAGTACGGCAATATTGTGTTACGGCCTCTTCAGCATAACCGCGCACAGGCTATCGCCAGCCAGACAGTCACCCCAATACTGGTTCCCCATCGCGATGAATTTTCTGAGACCGTTGGTTATGTTATCAAGGGCGCTAATAAGACGGCACTATTTATCCCAGATATTAATAAATGGTCAGTTTGGGATACCGATATTGCCCAGCTGATTAAGCGCGTTGACTATGCCCTATTGGATGCTACTTTTTTCGGTAATGATGAGTTGCCCGGCCGTGATATGTCCAAAGTACCCCATCCATTAGTCACTGAAACCATGCAGAAACTTGGTGGCTTGTCTTTGGAGCACCGCAACAAAGTATGGTTTATTCATATGAACCATACCAACCCGCTACTTGATCCACAGAGTAAACAAACCAAACAGGTACGCGCGGCGGGATTTAATATAGCTGAAGAGGGTATCCGCCTTGCACTATAAATTATATTGGTAACCTCCAAACTAACAGTGGATTGAAATTTTTTATGCATATTCCGGTAAAGCCTTTATCAAAGTACCCTCTGTGGTTACGGCCACTTTATTACCTTCAGCGTCGCAGGTATGGTGCCATACTGGAGCCTGGGTTACTCTGGGGACGGGTACCAAAACTGTTCGCGGCGGTCGCCGGCTTCTACGCCGTTATTGATCGCAAGCGCTCACCGTTAGATCCAGTGCTGCGTTCATTAATTATTGTGCGGGTGTCGCAGATAAATTGGTGCCATTTTTGCGTGGATATTAACTCTGCGACATTGGCACAGAGAACGGGCTCCATGGATAAAGTGCTTGAGCTTGAACGTTGGTCTGACAGTACGGTTTATGATGATAGAGAGCGTGTTGCGCTGGAGTACGCGGAGGCAGTGACTTATACCGATCAACAGGTCAGTAAATCACTAATGGCACGTCTGAAACAGCACTTCGATGACGATGCAGTGATTGAATTGACCGGTCTCATTGCTTTTCAAAATTTATCCAGCAAGTTTAATGCCGCCTTAGATGTCCCTGCTCAGGGGTTTTGTCAGCGGCCGGATTAAAATCTACGATTGGACTGTGCCGCCGCTTATATTACAGTTATCATTTTTTACATATAACGATGTTATCAAGGATAGGCATCATGCCTGTGTCATATACACTAATCGCTCTCAATCTTTTATCCATCTATATCTGTTATCAGATAGCGAAAAGCCGCAATGCCAATACGCGTTTTTGGGGTTGGATGGCGGTTTTACTTGGTCCATTTGCGATTCCTTTGGTGTTTCTGTCTAAAGCGGTGAAAAAATAATATGGCTGGCGAAACTGATATCAATACGCTTCTTAGTGGCCTGTCTCCACAGCTGTTGGCTGACACCTATGTTTTCTGCACCCTACCGGATGGGGTTTATGGTGATTATGCAATGACCCGCCCGATCGCCAGCTTTCAGGAAATTGAAGGGCTGACACTGGTAATGACGCGGGGTAATGCCGATATGCAGGGTCTCGACTATGATGGCCTGTTTCGTGGCATAAGTTTGCAGATTCATTCGAGTTTGCAGGCGGTCGGTTTGACTGCAGCGGTTTCTGGTAAGTTAGCTGAGGCAGATATCAGTGCCAATATAATTGCCGGTTACTATCATGACCATCTTTTTGTGCCACAGGCGAAGGCGGTGGAAGCTCTAGAAATATTAAACAATATTAATAATCCCTAGAGCTTAAATCACAGAGTATTTTCAGCGTCTACCATCGCGCTGTTAGGCGCCAAAAACACCCTTAAAGAAAAAGAAGAATAGAATCGATAACGCAGCACCTGCAGGCAGAGTAACCACCCAAGAGAGGAAAATGGAGCCAACCATTCGCAGATTAATTGCTCCTATGCCACGTGCCATACCAACACCCAATACCGCACCGACGAGGGTATGAGTCGTTGAAATAGGCAACCCTGTTCCTGACGCCAATACCACGGTTGCCGCGGCACCGAGCTCAGCGGCAAAACCGCGACTGGGGGTTAGTTCGGTAATTTTGCGGCCAATGGTGCCCATTACTTTAAAGCCATAAGTGGCAAGGCCGACAACGATACCGGCGCCACCCAGCAATAAAATCCAGCTGGGCATCATGCTTTTAGCGGCGATATCACCGCCAGCATTGACCACATTAACAACTGCGGCCAGAGGCCCAACAGCATTGGCTACATCGTTTGAGCCGTGAGCAAAGGCCATACTACAAGCGGTAAAGATCATTAGCACAGCAAATACTTTCTCGACATTGTAGAAGCGGTTGTCCTCTTCTTTGCTGGTATCGCGCTCAACTTTGCTTAGCAGGTAGGTGCCAATAATAGCTACCAAAATACCAAAAGCAGCGGCATAGAGAACATTTTCTCCATAACTCAGCTTGATGCCAAAGTCTTTAAAGACATGTTTTAAGCCTTTGAGTAATGTCACCATAGCCATTAAGAAACCAACGGCAAACATATACATCGGCGCATATTTTTTGGCGCGATCAAAGGGGTTGTCCTGAATCAGAATCAATTGTTGAACGCTTCTGAAGATAGCAAAGGAAATAGTGCCCGCCATCACTGGCGAGACTACCCAGCTGGCAACAATGGTGCTGACCTTATCCCAATTTACGGCATCATTAGACACACCAACTGCCGCGAAGCCAACAATGGCACCGACAATACTGTGGGTAGTCGACACCGGCCAACCCATAAAGCTGGCCACGGCCAGCCATGTGCCGGCAGCTAGCAGTGCGGAAAGCATGCCAAACACAAGCAGGTCAGGTTGTTCACTAAAGATTGCGGAATCAACAATACCTTTGCGGATAGTTGAAGTGACCTCGCCACCGGCTAGATAAGCACCGGCAAACTCAAACACCATAGCAATTAATATTGCCTGTTTAATGGTTAGCGCTTTGGAGCCTACCGAGGTACCCATTGCATTAGCGACATCATTCGCCCCGACACCCCATGCCATAAAGAAGCCAAAAGCGGCGGCCAACAAAATAAGAATGGTGCCGTATTCAGTAAATAATTCCATAGAGACTGATCCGAAAACTGTTTATTTAGCGAGTAAAAGCTCGAGGCTATTGCCTACGCGCTCAGCGGTATCTGCAATGGCACCGATATTATCGATGGTGCTATACAAGAACATAACGTCAACTGGAGGCATATCAGCCTCTAACTTGAATAGACGGTGACGAAGTTTACGTTCACGTTTATCGACCTTCTGCTCCTGCGTATCCAGATCGCGTATTAGCTTTTGCACGAACTTGACTTCCTGACCAGTAAACCCGGTCTCCAATAACTCATCTAGCTCATTGATGGCTTTTAGTGCTTTTTCACAGGTCTCTACCGCGCCTTTGACAAAACCGATAAGGTCAGCTTGCAGTGCGGCGGGAATATTCATCTCGCGGCCTAACACAATGCCACCGACATCTTTGGCTATGTTGGCTATTTCATCTTGCTGAGCAAGAATATTGAGAAGATCAGTACGAGACACAGGCATAAATAAGCTTTTTGGCATATTTAAACGGAATTGCTTTTTAAGCTCGTCGGCACGATTTTCCTTGTCGGCAATCTGATCAAAAATTTTGCTCGCTTTGGGCCATTTATTGGTCACTACCGCATCAAAGAAAGGCTCTAGCTGTGCTGCACAGCTGACGGCCATCGACATATGTTCCTGCAGTGGTTTGATCGGTGACTTGCCAAATAAATTTGAAATTGGATTACTAAAGGCCATACGCCGTTCTCCTGTTGAAGTGGCAGTATAGGCGGTTGTCATAAAAATGAAACAATTAAGCAGTGAAATTTTTTGGCTTTTTTTGTGACAGTTAAGCTTGTGCGTATTGCTCACTGTGGCCTAGCCAACGTGTGATCAACGCATCAACATTATTGGGATGGTTTAGCAGTAAATTTTCAGCCAATATTTTTATTTGCGGCAGTAAATGAGCATCTCGTTGTAGGTCGGCAATATGCAACTGCATATCACCGGTTTGTCTTGTACCTAAAACCTCGCCAGGGCCGCGTAATTCAAGATCTTTTTCGGCAATCTTAAAGCCGTCATTGGTTTCATGCATAATTTTAAGTCGCGCACTACCGTTGGCCGAAATCGGCATACTGTATAGCAGCACGCAATAGCTAGTCTGCGATCCGCGGCCAACGCGTCCGCGCAACTGATGAAGTTGCGATAAGCCCAAACGCTCAGCATTATCGATAATCATTAAACTGGCATTGGGCACATCGACGCCAACTTCAATTACCGTGGTAGCGACTAAAAGATTGATCTCGCCTGCTTTAAAGGCTTCCATTATTGCCAATTTTTCGCGCGGCTTTAGACGGCCATGGATAAGACCTATACAGAGCTCAGGCAGCATTAATTGTAACTCGCTGGCAGTTGCCTCGGCCGCCTGAGCTTCCAAAACATCGGACTCTTCAATTAAAGTGCACACCCAATAAGCCTGCCGTCCCGTACTACAGGAAGCCTGCAGCCGCTCAATCACATCATTGCGCCGTACATTGCTTAATACCGTTGTTTCAACTGGCGTACGTCCTGGTGGTAATTCATCAATTACCGAGCAGTCGAGATCAGCATAGGCGCTCATTGCTAGCGTTCGCGGTATCGGTGTTGCCGTCATAATGAGCTGATGGGGAGCCGGGCCGGCGGGTATAGAGCCTGTAGCTGAGAAGCCTTTATTGCGTAGCGCCAAGCGTTGATGCACGCCAAAGCGATGTTGCTCATCAATAATACTAAGCCCAAGGTCCTTAAAAGCCACGCTATCCTGAAATAGCGCATGGGTACCCACCACCATCTGTGCTGTGCCCTCTGCAATGGCTTCAAGTTGCATTTCTCTCGCTTTACCTTTGACTTTTCCAGTTAAAAAAGCGACTCGAATTCCCAGCGGCCGTAGCCATTGTTCAAAATTAGCTCGGTGCTGGTCCGCTAGAATTTCCGTCGGTGCCATAAGGGCCGCTTGTTTACCATTGGCGATAGCCTGCACTGCCGCCATAGCTGCCACCACCGTTTTGCCAGAGCCGACATCCCCTTGTACTAAGCGCAACATGGGTATAGCCGCGCTGATATCATCACTGATCTCATTGCTGACTCGTTGTTGAGCGGGCGTTAATTTAAAATCCAACTGATCAAGGAATTTATCTCTGGCGGTCTTATCATCTAAAAGTAGTGGCGCTTGTTGTTGCTGTATCTTGTGGCGCAGTTTAAGCAAACTGAGATGATGGGCAGTCAATTCTTCTATTGCCAAGCGTTGCTGGGCTGGATGGGTACCATCGGCCAACAGATGCAGAGCAGCATTTGGTGGTGGGTTATGCAATAGCCGCAAGGCATCAACCAAGCTATAGGACAGGTCATTATTACTCTGAACATGTATAGGTTGAGGTAGCAGTTCTGCGATGGTTGATTGAGTCAACTTGTCCAGTGCTTGGCCACAGAGGTCGCGAATGCGGCCCTGAGTAATACCTTCGGTGGCTGGGTAAATAGGTGTCAAAGTCTCTTCCAGCTCAGCGGAGTTATTGCTATCCAGATACTGATACTCTGGGTGGTAGAGCTCAAGACCTGATTTACCGCGACGCACTTCCCCAAAGCAGCGCAAGCGAG
>CBFHVP010000094.1:0-6841 GCA_965659315.1 uncultured Porticoccaceae bacterium
TGTTACGCTAAAAGCCTCTATGGCCAAGGTAAAAGCGGGACGCCTATCACGAGAAGTTACCGATGCCTGCCTACAGTACTGGGGCGGTATGGGCTATATGTGGGATAACCCTGTTTCTCGAGCTTACCGCGATAGCCGATTAACCTCTATTGGCGGTGGTGCGGATGAGGTGATGCTGGGAATTATCTCAAAATATATGGGGATTTTGCCATCGCGCAAAAAACGCTAACAAAAGGATTTTTATCATCGATAAAAAAAGGCCGAGTTAGAAATGACTCGGCCTTTTTGTTTGTTACATCATTAAATATTGTAGAGCACGCCCATTAGGCCTACCACAGTCAATACAACAGTATATGGTAGAGCCATAATTACCATACGCATATATGACAGACGGATTAACGGTGCCAGTGCTGAGGTTAACAAGAACAGAAATGCGGCCTGACCATTGGGCGTTGCAACACTTGGCAGGTTAGTACCCGTGTTAATGGCAATCACCAGTTTGTCGAAGTGGTCGCGAGTAATCTCACCGGCATCGAACACAGCTCTTACCTCGTTAATATAGACGGTAGCGACAAATACATTATCACTGATCGCCGATAGCAGACCATTGGCAAGGAAAAACATACCAGGCTGTACATCAGGGTCCATAGCCAATACCCAACCGATAACGGGAGAGAACAGATGCTGTTCATGGATCACCGCAACAATGGCAAAGAATACGACGAGCAGTGCAGTAAACGGCAACGCCTCCTCAAACGCATGACCGATACGATGCTCTTCGGTGATACCGTTAAAGGCAGTCAGTAACACGATTACCATTAGACCAATCATGCCCACTTCAGCCCAGTGGAAGCCCAGCGCCAACACCAAAATAAGAGCGACCACCGTTTGCGTAATTAAAGCGGCTTTATCAAACTGGGTGCGCTTAGAATCTTCATGATCGCTAGATTCTTTTAATATCTTGCGAACTTCTTCCGGCATGGTCGCGCCGTATCCGAGAATTTTAGCTTTCTCTAATAACACACAAGTGATAAGACCGCAGACAAACACTGGCATAGTCACAGGCGCCATACGCATAAAGAACTCCATAAACTCCCAACCGGCACGCTCTGCGATCAGTAGATTTTGTGGCTCGCCAACCAATGTGGTTACACCACCGAGCGCTGTACCCACGGCGCCGTGCATAATAAGGCTACGTAGGAAGGCGCGGAAATCTTCGAGATTTTGCTGTTGCTCAGCAACCACTGTTTGATCATTGGTGTGATCATGATTTTCGTCAACAATACCCTTGCCCGAGGCAACCTTGTGGTAGACCGAGTAAAAGCCAACCGAAATAGTAATCAGTACTGCGGTGACCGTAAGTGCATCCAGAAACGCTGATAACACTGCGCCGGCAAAACAGAACAAGAATGACAATAGGGTTTTCGACTTAACGCCCAATAAAATTCTAGTAAAGGTAAATAGCAGCATATCGCGCATAAAGTAGATGCCGGCAACCATAAACATCAACAACATAATGACGGGGAAATTGCTCACAGTCTCCTGATACACCGCTTCAGGACTGGCCATACCTAAAACGATAGCCTCGATAGCCAATAATCCACCGGGTTGTAATGGGTAGCATTTAAGCGCCATTGCCAGAGTGAAAATAAATTCTCCAATCAACATCCAACCGGTAACGAACGGTCCGAATAGATATAAACAGATCGGGTTAAGAACTAAAAAGGCAACAATAGCCGCTTCGTACCAGCTGGGGGAATTGCCCAAAAAGTTGCTTCTAAATGCTTGAGTTAATGTCGGAGTCATAAGATGTCCCTAAAATTCATTAAACTGGTGATGTTGTTTAAACGATGGATCAACGCTAGCGTTTATTCATGGTAGACTAGTCAAAATCCGGTTCAAACCTTAGCCTTAGCGCTAACACTTTGCAAGTATTATGGGTTCTATCAGTTGCTATTTTAGTCGCTATCGGTAAGGTATTTATACATTGGCAAATTCGCAGATTCACAATGGCTTTCATGCCAACCCTCAATCGGTCAATACAGATAAAAAATGGGTCCTAGCCGTGGTTGGTGGCAATATCCTCGTGCCAGCCAAATCAGACGCTGCTGATAGCGTGGTAATCGATCATGAGTCTGCAGATCAGCTAAAATTTTTCTGCCAACGACGATTACAAATGGGCCAGTATCAGGGCTTAGACTGCCAAGTCTGGGAGCTAATGCCGGAAGCAACAGCAGCAGAAGAGTTTAATTTAGTTGAGTTGCGCAGTTTGCTGGTTGGAGCGGATGAGCAACAGTTCACTATGGCCTGTCGTGCCGTGCAATTACTCGACTGGCAAGACAGTCATCAGTTCTGTGGCCGCTGTGGCCAAGCCATGCAATGCGTTGATACTGAGCATGCCATGCGTTGTGAGTCCTGTGATATCAGTCATTACCCCCGTATATCCCCTTGTATTATTGCCGTAGTGACCAAAGGTGATCATTGCTTGTTGGCGCGCCAGCCCAGCTGGCCTGAGGGCATGTTCAGTGCTCTAGCAGGTTTTATAGAGGCAGGCGAAAGCGCAGAACAGGCTGTACATCGAGAAATTTTTGAAGAGGTGGGTATTGAGGTGACGAATGTTCGCTACGTAAGTAGTCAGTCATGGCCATTTCCTGGCCAATTGATGTTGGGCTATATTGTAGAGGCGGTGACCGACAACATTCAGATTGATGGTGAAGAAATCAGCGAGGCAGGTTGGTTCCGTTATGATCAATTGCCCTCATTCGTACCACCCTCGACTATTATGTCGGGGCAACTTATTCAGCAATTTATTGATGAAGCTTCAGGCAAGACTTAGCATCTGCTACATTGCACGATTGATAAATTACACCATAGGCTTTTATTAACTATTTTGGAGTGACACTTGGAATTCTTTATTGAGTATGGGCTATTTTTAGCCAAGGTAGCTACTGTCGTGGTTGCCATCGCCATTATTATCAGTTTGGCTGTCGGTGCAAGTCTTAAGGGCAAGCAGGGCGGTGATAAAGGTCATCTTGAAATTACGCCGCTCAATCAGCAATACGAGGATATGTCCGAGGCTATGCTGATTGCCACCATGGATGAGTCGCTACAGAAAGCCGAAGAAAAAAAGCTGCATAAAGCCAAAAAGAAGCAGGCGAAAGCCGATAAAAAAGCGCAAAAGACCGAGAATGAAACAGACGCGAGTGCTAAAAAGCGCGTATTTGTACTAACTTTTGATGGCAATATCAGTGCCTCTGCAGTAAGCCATCTGCGTGAGGAGGTTACTGCGGTTTTGACTCAGGCCAAAGCCAATGATGAAGTACTGCTAAAGCTTGAGAGTGCCGGCGGTATGGTGCATAGCTACGGTTTGGCAAGTAGTCAGTTAGATCGGTTGCGCAAAGCGCAGATCCCTATCACAGTGTCGGTTGATAAGGTTGCCGCCAGTGGTGGCTATATGATGGCCTGTGTTGCCGACAGAATATTAGCCGCACCGTTTGCCATTATTGGTTCGATTGGGGTAGTGGCGCAAATGCCAAATTTTAATCGTGTGTTAAAAAAGCATGATGTCGACTATGAACTGCTGACCGCGGGTGAACATAAGCGAACATTAACAATGTTTGGCGAAAATACTGATAAGGGGCGTGAGAAATTTATCGAGGAATTGGAAGAAACGCACCAATTATTTAAAGACTACGTCGCGGAGCGCCGCCCGCAAGTCGATATTGATAAGATTGCCACCGGTGAAATCTGGTACGGCAGCAAGGCACTGGAAATGGCCTTGGTGGATGATATTCAGACTAGCGACGAGTATTTGGTAGCCTGTATCCAGCAGGCGCAGGTTTATGAAGTGGCCTATGTGCAGAAAAAGAAACTACACCAACGTCTGGGTATCGCTGCCGAAGAGAGTGCTGATCGCTTACTGCTGAAATGGTGGGGCAGACTGACACAAAATTCCAATAAACAGGTATAGCTTTACATCCAAATCACTGGATTGAGGCGGTTTAAGCCTGTGCCTCTAATCTCTGCGCAGACGATCGCTGAGCGCAATAGGGTTGGGGAAATTGAAAATAACAATATAGCTTGAAATCAAAAAGGTGATAATGGCGGCGGCCTGAATTAAATGCGAGGCATTATTGCCAATCAACTGCGTGTTCAGGGCAATATAGGCGATTAGTAGAGAGAACTCACTGTTTTGGCCAAGCCTAAAGCCTATATCCCAAGATAGCTTGTCAGACTCGCTATGAGCTCTTAGCAAGTAGCGGTACAGCAAAGGTTTTATGGTTAACATAATCGTGGCTAGCACCAGTGCGGGCAATATAATATGCGGGATCAGCGACAGATCAAAGCCGCCACCAAGTGAAAAGAAGAACAGAATCAAGAAGAAATCGCGCAATGGCTTAAGGTTGAGTGCGATATATTGCGCGATGGGGCTAGTAGCAATAGAAATGCCGGCAATAAAGGCGCCGATTTCACGTGATAGCCCAATACTCTCTGCCAACTCCGCCACACCCAAACACCAGCCAATCGCTAGGAGAAAAATATACTCTCCAATTCGATCAAAACGTGAAAATAGCGGTTGCAATACAAAACGAACCATCAGTACTGAGCCGCCGATCAACACAGGTAGTGCGATCAAACTACGACCAAATTGCAGCATGCCCGAACTGCCTGAGATATCGGATATCAGCATTAGCAGAACAAAGATGGCCAAAAAATCCTGCATCAGCAGCATGCCGACCATAAGTTCACCGGAATGTCGGTGATGCAGAGCAGTGGTGGGTAGCAACTTAATGCCAATAATGGTGCTGGAAAACATCATTGAGATACCAATAATCAGGCATTCAATAAAGCTGTAGTTAAATACATAGGCAACAGCAAATCCCACGCTAGCAAACAGCAGAGAACTAATAAGAGTGATATGGGCCACCTGTTTAAGCACCCGCATTAGCGCTTGTGGCTGCATATCGAGGCCGAGCAGGAACAGCAAAAAAATAATACCAATACTGGCTATTTGGGCTATTAGATCGACATCGGTCACCCAGCCTAAGCCATGAGGTCCCAAGGTAGCTCCGAGGGCGATATAAGCAACTAGCAGAGGTTGGCGACTGAACAAAGCGATAGATGCCAGCAGGGCACCACCGCTAAAAATAAAAAAGAAAATCTGGATAACATGATGGTCCATTTAACACGTCTCCCTTGATTTATAAATGCTAGCGCCTTTTGAACAGTGGTTGCGGCTGATCGACCGCCACTTGATAGCTGTCGGTGAAGTCTGACAGTGATTTTGCCGCCTGTTGAAGATCGATATCATGGTCAAATTGAAAGGCATTAAATCCACAGCGTTGTAACAGAAATAACTGGTCGCGAATAAAATGTCCGACTGCTCTTAATTCGCCAGTGTAACCATAGCGTTCACGTAGCAAGCGAGCAACAGAAAAACCTCGGCCATCAACAAACTTTGGGAAATTAATTGCTATCAAAGGAACATTGATAATAGTGTCGACAAAATCCTCTATTTCTTCGTTGCCATCAAACCAAACGCCAATAGCGCCCTGATGATCAATGAGTTCGGCCTGCCGTTGCTGCCAAGTGGTGTGGTGTACGACAATATCGCCAGCGGGTAATGAGTCCGAATCAGTATCGACCCTAGTCCAGTGATTATCGATGATCTGTGCATCTTTAAGCAGTTGCGCCATACACTCGTTCCTTAAATTTATCGATGCCGATACGTTGGTAGGTGGCTAAAAAGGTTTCTTCATGCTGACGATTTTCAACATAAACGTCCAATAGCTTTTCGATACTGTCAGTGACGGCATCGCGCGACAATGAGGGTCCCAAAACTTTAGCCAAGGCCGCATTTTTACTGGCACTGCCGCCTATTTGAATCTGATACCATTCCTCGCCTTTTTTATCCACTCCAAGAATTCCAATATGACCGATATGATGATGGCCGCAGGCATTCATACAGCCCGAAATATTCAGCTCAAGATCACCTAAATCATAGACATAATCGAGATCATCAAATTTACGCTGAATGGCCTCGGCAACAGGGATAGATTTGGCATTAGCCAGCGAACAGTAATCGCCGCCAGGGCAACAAATCATATCGTTGATGGTACCTATATTAGGTGTTGCTAGACCTGCATCTTTGGCGGTACTCCAGAGCGCATAAAGATCTGTCACCACTACATCGGTGAGAACAATATTCTGATTATGGGTAGAGCGTAGTTCGCCAAATGAAAATCGATCGGCTAAGTCGGCAATGATTTCGAGCTGTCGGTCAGTTACATCACCGGGGGCTACACCAGCCGGCTTGAGAGACAGGCTGACAGATCGATAACCTGCTTGTTTCTGCAGTTGGGTATTGCGATCTAACCAGCGGCTAAAGGCCTTGTTCTCGGCAGCTGTCTGTTGCAGTTTACTGTTAGCCTTGTCGCTATCAACAGTCTGGTAGTTTGGTAGCGTAAAAAATGCCTTTACGCGGTTAATTTCATGCTCGGTTAAGGTTGCTGGGCCATCTTTTAAATGCGCCCACTCGGCTTCGACACGTTCAGCAAACACCTCCGCAGTCCAAGCTTTGACCAGTATTTTGATTCTAGCTTTATATTTATTATCGCGGTTACCGTAGCGGTTGTAGACGCGTAAAATGGCATCAAGGTAGGTTAATAGATGCTGCTTGGGTAGAAATTCGCGGATCAGTGATGCAATCACTGGCGTGCGGCCGAGGCCACCACCAACGAAAACCTGAAAGCCTGTTTCGCCCTGATCGTTAGTGACCAGTTGGATGCCTATATCATGCAATAGAAAAGCCGCGCGATCCTGTTCCGATCCACACAAGGCA
>CBFHVP010000095.1:0-6674 GCA_965659315.1 uncultured Porticoccaceae bacterium
GTTGGGTCACCTATACCAATAAAGCAACACATGACATTATCCGCAGCGGTATGGATAGGTCGCCTATTTACTCAGGTATTATTGATGGTGTTGGCCCAAGGTACTGTCCTTCTATTGAAGATAAAGTGGTGCGATTTGCTGATAAAGAACAACATCAGATATTTATTGAACCCGAAGGGCTCGATACCTATGAGTTGTACCCTAACGGCATTTCAACAAGTTTACCCTTTGATGTGCAATTAGATTTGGTTCGCTCAATTACTGGGTTTGAAAACGCCCATATTACTCGCCCTGGCTATGCCATTGAGTACGATTATTTTAATCCTCAGGATTTAAAATACAGTCTCGAAACTAAAGCGATTGCTGGTTTATTTTTTGCTGGTCAAATTAATGGGACCACCGGCTACGAAGAAGCTGCGGCCCAAGGGTTACTCGCTGGTGCTAATGCAGCGTTGCAAGTTAAGGACAAGCCGGCTTGGTGCCCTCGTCGAGATACTGCTTATACCGGTGTATTAGTAGATGATTTAATCAGCATGGGCACCAGTGAGCCTTACAGAATGTTTACTAGTCGTGCGGAATATAGATTGCTGTTGCGTGAAGACAATGCAGATTTACGACTTACCGAAAAAGGTCGAGAGTTAGGGTTGGTTGATGATTATCGATGGCAGCAGTTTAATGATAAGCGTGAGGCCATAGAGCTAGAGCGCCAGCGATTAAAGAATACTTGGATACAACCAGGGTCTGATGAGGCCGCCCAACTAGCGCGGCATATCGAAAATAAATTGTCTCGAGAGTACAATCTGTTTGAATTATTAAAACGCCCAGAATTAACTCATCAGAATATTGCATCGCTGTACCCGGAAGATGGCAACAGCGTCAATCAGACTGTGGCAGACCAGGTAGAGATTGACGCCAAGTATTCGGGTTATATCAATCGCCAACAGCAAGAAATTGACCGTATGCATCGTCACGAAAACACAATTATCCCAACCAATTTTGATTATCAGGCGATTAGTGGTTTATCTAATGAGGTTAAACAAAAACTGTCTGACGCCATGCCGGATACACTTGCCCGTGCGGCGCGCATTCCTGGTGTTACCCCAGCGGCTATTTCTTTATTACTAGTGTCATTAAAAAAACATGCCGCCTAACCAACAGAGTCCCTACCCAACAGACCAATCCACATTAAAGCACAGTTTTTTAAGAAACGGCCTCGAAGCGATGGCTATTGAGGCGACTGATACACAACTGACCTTGTTGCTAGATTATCTTGCCATGCTTGAGCGTTGGAACAAGGCATATAATCTTACCGCAATTCGTGAACCATTGGAGATGATTAACTTACACCTGCTCGATAGCCTATCGATACATGATCACCTTGATAGTGCTAGAGATATCATTGATGTGGGCACTGGCCCCGGATTACCTGGCATCCCCCTAGCAATAATGAATCCGGATAAAAAGTTTACCCTGTTAGATAGTAATGGCAAGAAGACCCGTTTTTTATTTCAAGCAATCAACCAATTAGCGCTAGCTAATGCTATCGAAGTCAATCAAAGGGTCGAGTTATACCGACCAAATCAAAGCTTTGATACCATAATGACCCGAGCCTTCAGTTCAATTCCAGAAATGCTGGAAAATTGTTGCCATTTAGCCTCAGATCAATCCTGTTTTATGGCAATGAAGGGGAAAAATCCAGAATCAGAGTTGAGCCTGATAAAGAAAGACTATATGGTTTCTGACATGTGCCGATTAAAGGTACCAGGAGTCGAAGGCGAACGGCATCTTATTAAAATAAAAAACATCACTAGCAGTAACAAATAACGAAGGAATATGCATTGGTCCGGATACTCTCAATAGCCAATCAAAAAGGTGGCGTCGGTAAAACGACAACCAGTGTCAACTTATCGGCTTCTCTTGCAGCCTATAAGCAGCGCGTGTTGTTGGTTGATATCGACCCTCAAGGCAACGCAACGATGGGCTCTGGGGTGAATAAAGCTGAGTGCGAGCTCAGTGTATATGACGTGCTGACAGAGAAAAACGCGATAGAAGACGTTATTGTTACTGCGGAAAAAGGTAAATATCACCTGTTACCTTCTAACGGTGACTTAGTCGCGGCAGAAGTGGAGTTAATGCAGGAGATTGGTCGCGAAAGCCGATTGCGTCATGCGCTGAAACGTGTGGCTGCAAATTATGACTACATTATTATCGACTGTCCCCCATCGCTGAACATGCTTACAGTGAATGCCCTTGTTGCCAGTGATGGCGTGCTAATACCTATGCAGTGTGAATACTATGCACTGGAGGGTTTGTCAGCTTTAAACAACACTATCCGGCAAATCGCTAAATTGATCAACCCAAGGCTTCGTATTGAGGGTATCCTGCGCACTATGTATGACCCTCGTAGCAGTCTCACTAATGCAGTATCTGCACAACTGAGGAAATACTTTGGTGATCGAGTTTACCGCGTGAGTATTCCTCGTAACGTGCGTTTAGCGGAGGCGCCTAGCCATGGTATGCCCGCATTGGCCTATGATAGAAATTCAAAAGGGTCGGTTGCGTACCTTGCCCTAGCCAGCGAAATGCTCAAACAAGAAAAAGCAAAGCAAGCTAAAACACAAGAAGCATCAGGAAGCTAGCAACATGACATCAAAACGACAGAGTCTTGGGAAAGGGTTAGATGCGCTATTGGGCCTAGATGAAGGAGAAGATGCCGTTTTATCTGAGGCGTTGTCAGCACACATTGATGAGGGCACTCTATCATCAGCAGACTCAAACCTTAAAGAGCTGCCGGTGGAGTTCTTACAGCGAGGTGAATACCAACCGCGTAGGGATCTTAACCCCGAGGCGCTACAAGAGTTAGCCAATTCTATTTCTGCCCAAGGGGTCATACAACCTATTGTGGTTCGTCCTGTGGACGATAACCGTTACGAAATTATTGCCGGTGAACGCAGGTGGCGCGCAGCTCAGCAAGCTGGATTACATACTATTCCAGCAATTGTGCGCACAGTGACTGATGAGGCCACCATTGCAATGGCGCTGATTGAAAATATTCAGCGTGAAGACCTTAACGCCATGGAAGAGAGTCTAGCGTTAATCCGTCTGCAAAATGAGTTTAACCTTACACAAAAACAAGTGGCTGATGCAGTGGGCAAGTCACGTTCAGCGGTAACCAATCTGATGCGTCTTGCCACCTTAGAGCTTCCAGTGCAGCAACAGTTGGAGCGCGGCGAGCTAGAGCTAGGTCATGCAAAATGTCTGCTCGCCCTTGAGGGCAACGCACAAATTAATGCAGCTCGAAATGTAGCGGCCAATGCAATGACCGTGCGCCAAACGGAAGTCTTAGTCAAAGCGTTATTAAACCCCGCTGACGCCACAAAACAGCCTGCAACAGTCAACCCGGATATTGCCCGCCTCCAAGAAGACTTGTCTGAAAAGCTTGGCGCAGCTGTCAGTATTCAGCACAGTGCCAAAGGGTCTGGCCGATTAATTTTAAAGTACAACACAGTTGATGAGTTAGAAGGAATTCTAGCGCACCTGAAATAGACAGTAATCTAGCATCATTACCATTATCAATAGCTGTCATATACCTCCATTAGGCTGTTGAATATCACTAACACTATACCTATAATGCCCGTCCGCTCGAGGTAGGTGCCAAAAACTTTGGCGCGGAACCGGAAAAGGCAGAAACAGGTGGCCACAATATGACTACCATTTCTACACCGCCGCTCTATAAAGTAGCGCTGTACCAAACACTTGTCTTATTGGTTGTTGGTGGGTTTTTGGCTATAGGGGATATCGTTTTAGCTTTCTCTGTTTTGGTGGGAGGATTTATTCAGATAGGTCCTCAAGCTTGGTTTGCGCGCCAAGCTTTTAAATACACAGGAGCTAGGCAAGTCGACAAAGTCGTGCGAGCGATGTACTTGGGGGAATCTGGCAAGATTGTCTTAACAGCCTCATTGTTTGTCACTTGTTTTATTTTGTGGGAGCAGCTTAATTTTTTAGCTGTCTTTAGTACTTTTATCCTAATGATGCCTGTGCAGTGGATGATTACGGTAAAAGTATTAAAGCATTAACCCCACATGCTGAGACATAATTTAGAATCGTCCACAGTGAGACAGTAGTAGTTTTATTAGAAGAAACAATTGCACTGATTTAACGAGAGTTGAGATACATGGCAGCCGACGGCCCAGCGAACACAACAGAATATATTCAGCATCACTTAACCAACTTGGTGTATGGCAATCACCCAGAGAATGGTTGGGGTTTTGCTCATGGTGCTCAAGAAGCGGCCGAAATGGGTTTTATGGCCATCCATGTCGACTCGATGGCTTGGTCAATCGGTCTGGGGTTGCTATTTTGTCTACTGTTTCGCGCTGCAGCCAAACGAGCGACAACTGGCGTCCCCAGCGGCATGCTCAACTTCGTTGAGTTGGTTGTTGAATTTATTGATGGTGCAGTAAAAGACAGTTTTCATGGTAATAACAAAATGGTGGCGCCATTAGCGCTGACTATTTTTGTTTGGATCTTTCTGATGAACCTAATGGATCTATTACCCGTTGATCTAGTGCCAGAGCTATTGATACTCGCCGGTGTTGAATACCAAAAGATTGTGCCGTCGACAGATCCAAATATCACCCTAGGTATGGCATTAGGCGTCTTTATTCTGATGCTTTATTACTCTATTAAAATCAAAGGCACTGGGTTTATTGCTGAACTCACCATGCACCCATTTAATCATTGGGGCTTTATTCCAGTTAATCTATTTATGGAGACCGTCGGGCTATTAGCCAAGCCATTTTCGCTTGGTCTTCGATTGTTCGGCAATATGTATGCCGGCGAGATGATCTTTATTCTTATTGCGACAATGTTTGCCGCTGGCGCCGGCGCTGGGCTAATTGGCGGTGGACTGCATGCGCAAATTTTCGGCCAGAACACCAGCGCACTCTTCTGGCTAGTCATCTTTATTTTAGTCTGTGGTGTGTGCTGGCTAAATCTTAAAGGAAAAATATCTACCGGGAAAACCGTACTGCTATGCGTTGTGTTTATGGCGCTAGGTGGCGGGTTGACCGCTCTGGGTGGCGGGTTAATGCAATGGGGTTGGGCAGTATTCCATATTTTGGTTATTACCCTGCAGGCGTTTATTTTCATGGTCCTTACAGTCGTCTATCTCAGTATGGCGCATGAAGACCACTAAATTTATTTTACTATTTAACTACTAAAATCGGGAGTCTACGATGGAACTTGTAATCATTGCTGCGGCAATTATGCTCGGATTGGGCGCACTAGGGGCAGCTGTTGGTATGGGTCTGCTGGGCGGAAAACTTATTGAAGGAACTGCTCGTCAGCCAGAGCTAGGACCAATGCTACAGGGCAAAATGTTCCTGCTTGCGGGTCTGATTGATGCTGTGCCAATTATTGGTGTTGGTATTGCTATGTACCTGATCTTTGTTGTTGCGCCTGGTGTTGGTGCGTAACACAAATTAATGATTTTAAACTCATCTATTTATGAGGTAATGGCGTGAATATTAATTTAACGCTTTTTGGTCAGATGGTGACTTTCGCATTCTTTGTGTGGTTTTGCATGAAGTTTGTGTGGCCGGTCATTATTGAGGCCATGGAAGAGCGCCAGAAAAAAATCGCTGATGGCCTTGATGCGGCTGATCGTGCCCTGCGTGATCTTGAAGTGGCTCAGAATAAAGCAACTGACCAAATGAAAGAAGCCAAGCAGGAGGCGGCTGGCATTATTGATCAAGCCAACAAGCGAGCTAATCAGATTATTGATGAAGCCAAGCAACAGGCACTAGCAGAGGGCGATCGCCTAAAGGCTGCTGCCCAAGCGGAAATCGAGCAAGAAATTAATCGCGCCAAAGAAGAGTTGCGTGCCAATGTGGCAGGTTTGGCTCTCGCCGGTGCAGAAAAAGTGCTCGAAGCATCAATTGATGAAAAGTCTAATCGCGCGCTGGTCGACAAACTGGCAGCACAGCTGTAACCGAGGTTTAACATGGCAGAATTGAGCACATTAGCTCGGCCCTATGCAAAGGCAGCGTTTGAATTTGCTGCAGATGCCGGGGACTTGCAGGGTTGGTCTTCAAGCCTAGCCACTGCGGGAGCTGTTGCACAGCAGCCTGCGGTTGTAAAGCTATTGAGCTCACCAAGCTCGACGGCGGCACAACAAGCGGCCGCGGTTATAGAGATATGTGGTGATGAGTTAAGTGCAACAGGACAAAACTTTATTGCAATTCTGTCTGAGAACCGACGGTTGCAATTATTGCCACAAATTTCGCATCAGTTTGACATCATGAAAGCAAACCGAGAAAAAGCGGTTGAAGTGGACGTGGTAGCAGCGCATGAGATGGGTGCTGATCAACAGCAACAACTCAGCGATGCACTGAGCGCAAAGTTAGAACGCAAAGTAAATATGCAGGTTAGTTTAGATAAGAGCCTGTTGGGTGGTGCGGTAATCCGTGCCGGGGATACCGTTATTGACGGGTCCATTCGCGGTCGTTTGACCAAACTCGCCGAATCACTAAATTCCTAAGGATTGAGGCCAAAGCATGCAGCAACTGAATCCATCAGAAATCAGCGAAATCATCAAGAGTCGTATCGACAACCTTAATGTTTCGTCAGAAGCCCAAAATGAGGGCACCATTGTTTCCGTATCAGACGGTATC
>CBFHVP010000096.1:0-2342 GCA_965659315.1 uncultured Porticoccaceae bacterium
CACTATAAGTATGGAATTGTGATGTTGCAGTTTTTAGGTATTGCCCACCTTTGTTAACGGTATCGCCGGAGCTCGATGTTGTATGAGTGGCACTTTGCACGAAATACTGGTCACTTCCCCAGTGCTCCATAATATCAATTTCCCCACAGGCAGGCCAAGATGTGGTGCCATGGCCTTTAGTTTGCCAGTAGGCGCCCAGTTCATTGATATTTTTGCCCAATGTCCAGATTGCCGGCCAAGTGCCTTGCCCCGCAGGTAATTTAGCTCGAACTTCTACGCGACCATATTTAAAGGCGAATTTAGAATTCAATCTGGCCGATGTGTACTGTTTAGTGCTGCCCTGATCGGTATAGCGTTCTTTCCGAGCAACTATCTTTAGCGTACCGTTGCTTATATACGCATTATCGATCCGGTTAGTGTAATGCTGTTGCTCATCATTAAACCAAGCTTTACCGTCGGGTAATTGTGTTTGATGAAACCATTTGCTGTCGTCGATAGGTTTTTGTACTGCTTGGCTGGGATTAGAAAATAGGCTGGCGCAAACCACAGCGATAAACGCAATAGTGTTGGCGGTGTATAGATTGTTGATTGATCTTGCAATCATTTCTGGTCCCGAGCATTAGCGCCAAAGCATCCGCTTATTATCAATCAAGAGACTGCAACCACTCTAACTAAATGGGTTTAAAGGCTGATTTGATGCGACTAAAACGGCGAATCCATAAAGAAATGAACATACCTATAACCTTTTGCTGCATTGTTTACGAGTGATAGCATCAACTCAGCCTATCATTCGATTTCTAAGTGCTCTGAATACGGTGACCAATAGTTTAATTAAATAATGATTTTGACCCGTAGGGTAAAGGTTTGCGTACAACCTCCGACTAATCTTTAGAAGCCTGTTTTTGGTGCATTTTTCTATTGTCCGCTGTGATTTTCGCGGCTAAAATGCGCTGTTTTTTATTTCGTTTGTAAGAGTATCAGAATGAGCGTTACCACAGCTGAAGCATTTGCACCGCTAGCCAATATCACTGAACCAAAGTGGTGGACGGGTACGCCTGCAATTTCCCCTGATCGGTTTGTCATTGATGGCAATGAATACCGCAGTAATGGTGCGCCATTAACGCCCAGTTCAGCGCTTGCACAGCGAATGCAACAGACATTTGATGATGTGGGCCTTGTCCATGTGGTTAATACCGGGCTAGATGATCTGCAAGCAATGCGTTTGATCGCCACTCAGGTATTGAAAAATGAACGCCAATATGAAGGCGGCGCTAACCCACGCAAAACCATTGAAAAAAATGTTTATGAGGTTGGCGCACCACTTGAAGCTTGGTTGCATTATCACCATGAAATGGCCTACATCGGTTCCAGTACCAAAATGGTTAGCTTTATGGCGCATAAAATGCCCAGTGAAGGGGGCCATACCTTTGTTTCAGATAACTGCCAGGCCACTGATGCCTTACTGGCGACACCATTTGGTCAAAAGCTGAAGAAACTGGGACTGTGTTACCACCGTAATCTTACCGACCGTGATGCTTTTGTTGATCGCTTGGATATTGGTGTCTATAACCATTGGCAACAGTCAATGCTGACTGAAGATCAAGATGAAGCGGTCGCTGTTGCACAAAGCCGCGGCTTGGAAGTGGAGTGGGGGGCTGGTCGCCTGCTGAAAACGCGATTCTATATCTCTGCATTTGAATATTTCCCGCATTTAGATCGTAATTTGCTTTACAGCAGCATGGCTGATGACAGCACTTGGTTTGATACTTGGCCTTTGGTTCAGCATTTACCGGCTGATGAGCGTCCGCTCAAGCTCACCTTTGGTGATGGCAGTGAAATGACAGATGAAGAAAAGCAGCTATTTATCAAAATCTATGACGATTACGGTATTCCCATCGCTTGGGAGGTAGGTGATATTGCGCTTATCTGTAATTATCGCTTTGCTCATGGCCGTCCCGCTGTGCACTTGAAAGAGGGTGAGCAGCGTGAACTAGGTGTGCTGATCGGCGAGTCTTTTGATCGTGTGGAAACCCTTGATGACAAGTGGTAGATACGCAGAGTTGTAGGTTAAACTTAGAAAAATCCTCTGGCGGTAGCGCTAATGCAAACTCTAATTGATCGCCTTTCAGACATTGTTGATAAAAATACGCTGGTTACCGCTGACGATATCAGTGAAAAATACTCCGCTGATTGGAGTGGCGCAGATCCTTGCAAACCAGCGGCACTACTAAAACCTAAATCCACCGATGAACTCTCCCAGATTATGGCGTTGTGCCATGAATACAACCAACCTGTTGTTGTGCAGGGCGGGTTAACTGGGTTAGCTGGCGGTGCTACGCCCC
>CBFHVP010000096.1:2440-6614 GCA_965659315.1 uncultured Porticoccaceae bacterium
GCAATGACGCTTACTGCTCATGCTGGCACCCCTCTGCAGGTGTTGCAAGATGCGGCTGCTGAGCACAATTTATTTATGCCGCTAGATTTGGGTGCCCGCGGTAGTTGCCATATTGGTGGCAATGTGGCGACCAATGCCGGTGGCACCGAGGTGATTCGCTATGGTATGACCAGAGCGATGGTGCTTGGTTTAGAGGCTGTGCTTGCCGATGGCACGGTTATCAATGCCATGAATAAGATGGTTAAAAATAATTCGGGGTATGACCTCAAGCATCTATTTATAGGTTCTGAGGGTACCTTGGGTATTGTTACACGCGTGGTTATTCAACTGCAGCCCCAAGCTCTCAGCTCTCATACTGCGCTCTGTGCTTTACAGGATTATGATTCTGTCACTCAGTTGCTAGCAAAACTGAAACATGAGTTGGGTGCTGGTCTGACCGGTTTCGAATTGATGTGGGATAACTACTTTAATAAGGTGCTCGAGGTTGAATCAGATCTGCAAAATCCTTTTACAGAGCCCCATCCTTTTTATTTGTTGGTTGAATACAAAGATAATGATGCACTGTCTGGCGGAGAGCGTTTTGAGTCGGTGTTATTTGCCCAGCTCGAGGCGGGGTTATTAACTGATGCACTAATAGCGCAGAGTCACCAAGATGCAGAAAAATTTTGGCAAATCAGAGACGGTATCGGTGAATTATTTAAGGTGCTGGGTCCAGTGTCTAATCAGGATGTCAGTCTACCGATTGCTGATATCGGGGTGTTTGCCACAGATCTTGAACAACGGTTAAAGCAAAACTACAGCAATATCGGTGTTTTATTGTTTGGTCATATCGGTGATAACAATCTACATGTCTGTGCCTATACTGGTAGAGAGGAAGATAAAGGCGCAATCAACAAAGATATTATGCTGATGATTGGTGAGTACTCTGGCGCTATTACTGCTGAACATGGCGTCGGCGTTATTAAAAGAGATTTCCTCGATCAATCGCGCACTGCTAGCGAAATTGCGCTGATGAAAACCATCAAACTAGCAATGGATCCAAAGGGAATTCTTAACCCTAATCGCGTAATTTAAGTCATTTTTCACTGTACTCTCTCTTAAATAGGACAAGGCGACTCCTAGTGCGATAAGTGGTACCTATTCTCATGTACATAAAATTTCCTAGTGGGTAAGGTTATAGACAGTCTTTATAACCAACAAAACCACGGGAGAATCATTCAATGACTTTAAAATCACTTTTTCTCGGTACCAGCACTTTAGCGGTAGCAGCCTGCTCTGTAGAGCCAGCGCCAGAGCCACCGGTTAGTCAAGCGCTACCCGATGGTGCCTACTTAATTGCCGGCGTTACGGTTACCGAAGATGGTGAAGTGAGCCAATTTACTCGTGACCAAATAAAAATTTATACCAATGGTCGCTTTATGTATGCCTTTGATAATGCGCAGACAAGGAGCATTGATGTCGGTGCTGGCGATGCTACCTGGTCAAATGGCGTTATGGTAGAGATGCCGAGAGTGAATCATGATGGCCCTGTTTCTGGTTATAGCTTTGATGTGGCAATTGAGAAAACCGATACGGGTTTTGAGCAGACCATTATTGGTATGCAGTATGAAGGCGGCCGCGTGCTAGATATGGTCGAAGTGTGGAAGACAGCGTCAACGGCAACCTCTGCCTATGATGGGTTGTGGCAACTAGAAGGCCGATCAGATAAACCTGATTTCACTGAAACCAAGATGATTGGTGGCGGTCACTTTATCTGGTTGCAAAATAGGGTGTTTAAAGGTGAAAAAGTTCAAGACTTTGGCTTTGGTACTTTCCAAGTGGATGCACAGGGTAATGCTACTGAAACCGCAATGACTAGCTCACTCGAGGACTATGAAGGTAGCGTGAATGCGGTAAAAATGGAGTTGATTGACAATGACCATTTTACCCAGTCATTTACCTACAATGGTGAAGTCATTACGCAATCCTATGTAAGAATGTAGGATCGTAGAAAAGTTAAACAGACCGGTTTAAAAGCCCCGTTTAAAAGCGGGGTTTTTTTATTTTATTGATGGCAGAACTTGGTTTGAACGAGCTACTGCGACAGCCCGTGTAGCGGATTTAAGACAGAGCCACATCAATACTGCGCTGGTCACTAAATAGCCGAGGCCGTAGTAAAACCACTGTAGCGGGATAGAGTTAAAGGCAACGCTTGCATAGAGGCCGGTGGCCAAAACGATCAGCCGTATTTGTTCTAAGCGTCTGGCGATTGGCTTACCGTCCATAATGGCACCAATAACGGTGAGACTGCAGACTTGTATGATCACCGTCGCCCAAAGCAATCCGTAGGACAGCTCATTGATTTGATTGGCGCTCCATAAATAAATCAGTGATAGCAGTACATATTGCGCGATAATTGCCACGTTGCTTGTGGCACTGAGGCAGGGGTTATATTTTGTGAAATCTTCTAAATCAGTTTTTTTACTAGGATAACGCTCGGCAACATCTCGCGGCCGCCAGCCAGTTTTTGACCATAAAATTCGCACCTTATCCAGCCAACTCGATGTGCGCCAAGCATCAGTCGCCATAGAGACAAATATATGCAGGTTGGCCCATAGTGGGTTCCAGCTGGCAAGAGGGGTGCGAATACCATAGATGGGTTTTTGCTTATCCTGCTCCTCTTTAAAGGTGCCAAAGACTCTATCCCAAATAATCAAAAGCCCCCCGTAATTGGTGTCGATGTAGTCGGCATTTTGCGCATGGTGTACGCGGTGATTTGAAGGGGTTATCAAAAACCATTCAAGAATACCCAGTTTGCCAATATGTTGGGTGTGTACCCAAAATTGGTAAATAAGATGTGCTGAAGCAATACTCACATACATGCTGATCGGCATGCCGAGGAAAAAGCACGGAATATAAAATACCCAAGTGGTAAAAAAACTCGTGCTAGTCTGTCGTAGCGCAGTGCTGAGATTGTAGTCTTCACTTTGATGGTGGACCACATGAGAGCCCCAAAATAGCTGGCGCTCATGGCTGATTCGATGAAACCAGTAATAGAGAAAATCATACAGTAACACTGCCAGAAACCAGTGGCTGATAGAATCAATATCAAACGCCCAAACCGCGTAATGTTGTTCGATTCGAGTAAAGACTAATAGACCAATATTGAGAAATACAAATTTGCTAATGGTGCTTAATAACCCGAGACTCAGACTATTGATACTGTCATTGACGCGGTAGGTATTATTGCCTTTAAGCCACCCCCACAGTACTTCAATAACAATGGCGAGAAGAAAAAAGGGCACGGCATAAGGCACAAAATTCATAACGACCCCAATAGCATTAATGGACAGTTGGACAGTGGCAACGCGATAAGTTTAGATGCTATTAGCGAGCAAATAAACATCCCCGCAAGTCGCTGACAATTTCGAGAGCCCTGATGCAACGGTTATCTTGCTCTACGTCCTATATTGCCATACCGGATTGCAGCAGCCATCAGCGGATTTCCATTGGCATGAGTACAGCCCGATTAACCGTAGCGCTCGATTATCTTGTGTTTATTCTTGGGGTCAATATTAACCTTGGATAAATCACCGTTGATATGGGGCAGTGTAAGTAACTTTTTATCCATTACGCGAAACCATAACCAAGGTAGATAGGCTAGTAGGTACATACCGTAATAGCCATTAGGCAGTTGCGGAATATCGGCAAAATTGCGCAAACTCTGGTAGCGACGCATTGGGTTAGCATGGTGATCTGAATGACGTTCGAGATGAAATAGTGCCAGATTACTTAAGATGTAATTCGCGTTCCAAGAGTGGTGGGGCTGACAGCGCTCATAGCGACCGTTATCTCTCTTGGCTCGCAACAGTCCGTAATGCTCAATATAGTTTGCAGAGGTCAGTTGAAACCATGCCCATACATTGTGTATCAGCAAAAATGGCAGCATGATCCAACCAAAGAGATAGATCAATGTTCCCTGCAATACAGCACTGATTAAAAAGGACTGCAAGATATTGTTGTGCTTAGACCAAGTTGCTTTGCCTTGTTTTTGTAGGCGGCTTTTTTCAAGTTGCCAACCGCGCACAAAGGTGCCGGGTATTTCGCGCAAGGCAAATCGATAAATCGACTCGCCCATACGCGAACTGGCGGGGTCTTCCGGTGTTGCGACCAGTACATGATGACCGCGATTATG
>CBFHVP010000097.1:0-6566 GCA_965659315.1 uncultured Porticoccaceae bacterium
GACAATTGCACAGTTTGACGCCGAGTTATGGCAGGCCATTCAGCAGGAAGATCAACGTCAGGAACAGCATATTGAGTTGATTGCTTCGGAAAATTACACCAGCCCCGCGGTAATGGAAGCTCAGGGCGGTAAGATGACCAATAAATATGCCGAGGGCTATCCTGGTAAGCGTTACTATGGTGGCTGTGAGCACGTTGACGTTGCCGAAGAGTTAGCGATTGAGCGACTGAAAACGTTGTACAAAGCAGACTTTGCCAATGTCCAGCCGCATTCTGGGTCTCAAGCAAACAGTGCGGTATTTTTGGCTCTGATCAAAGGCGGTGACACTATTTTGGGCATGAGCCTAGCTGATGGTGGGCATCTGACTCATGGCGCTAAACCGAATTTCTCTGGCAAGCTCTACAATGCTGTGCAGTATGGGTTGAATGCCGAGACCGGGCTGATTGATTATGATCAGGTAGAGGCGCTGGCTATAGAACACAAACCAGCAATGATTATTGCTGGTTTCTCCGCTTATTCAGGCATTATGGATTGGGCGCGGTTCCGCGAAATTGCCGACAAGGTCGGTGCCTATCTGATGGTTGATATGGCGCATGTGTCAGGCTTAATCGCTGCCGGCGTCTACCCAAGCCCGGTGCCCCATGCTCATGTGGTTACCTCCACGACGCATAAAACTCTGCGTGGTCCGCGCGGGGGTATTATTCTGACCGACGATGAAGAGATCGCCAAAAAGTGCAACTCGGCGTTATTTCCGGGCAGTCAGGGTGGCCCGCTCTGTCATGTAATTGCTGCTAAAGCTGTTGCATTTAAGGAAGCGGCTAGCGATGAGTTTGTTGCCTACCAAAAGCAGGTGGTAGCCAATGCCAAGGCAATGGCGGCAACCTTTATGGAGCGCGGTATTAATATTGTTTCCAATGGCACCGAAAACCACCTTATGCTGGTCAGCTTAATCGGTAAAGAGTACACCGGAACTGATGCCGATCGTGCTATGGGTGAAGCCTTTATCACCGTCAATAAAAATGCTGTGCCCAATGATCCGCGGTCACCTTTTGTCACCTCAGGTCTGCGTGTGGGTACGCCAGCGATAACGACCCGTGGCTTTGGTATTGAGGAAACGGTGCAGCTTACCCATTGGATGTGCGATATTTTGGATAGCCTCGAAAAGGGTAATTCTGAGCAGGTTATTGCTGAGGTGAAGACTCAGGTGTTGGCAATTTGCCAACGCTTTCCAGTTTACGCATAAGCTTTGCCAATCAGCTCGAAAAGCCCCACTATTGTGGGGCTTTTTTTTACATCGGCTTTTTTAAGGTAAGTTGTATGTCAGATAGTCCGCTGCGTTTAGCCTCTACCGTGGTGTTGTTGCGCGATACTGAGCAAGGGCTCGAAGTTTTGTTGTTGCGGCGCAATGCCAAATTAGCCTTTGCCGGTGGTGCCTGGGTATTTCCCGGTGGTGCCATAGATAAGCCTGAATTGGCCGCGGCTACAACGGAGTTGGAGGCAGCGAGGCAGGCCGCGGTAAGAGAGGTGGAGGAGGAGTGCGGTGTGCTATTGGCTGCGGAGGAGTTAGTCCACTTCTGTAACTGGACCACACCTGAGGGCCCAGGCCGACGATTTGCCACTTGGTTTTTTGTCGCTCAGGCCCAGTTAAGCGCAACTGATATCGTTATTGATCAGGGTGAAATTCATGAGTTTCAGTGGTTGCGGCCGCAACAGGCATTGGATTTACATCAGCGCGGAAAACTTGATCTTATGCCGCCCACTTTCCTCTCATTGCGTCTAATTGGTCATTACCAGACTGCTGTTGATGCAGTTAATGCATTAAACCTACGCACAGCTTACGAGGTGACACCAAGGTTGTGCCGTGTTCAAGGTGAAATGATTTGCCTGTACCCCGGTGATGCGGGCTATACGCAGTCTGATGGGACCGTTTTTGGGGCTCGTCATCGCACCGTATTCGCTGAACAAGGAACCATCTATATACACTCCGGTACTGATGTCGCGGTGCCGCCAATGGATCGACCTTAAACTGGCTCTAATACCAAGATCTTATGGTAGAATGTGCGGCCAAAATTTCGGTGTTCCCCTATGTTCTGCCCTTTTTGTAATGCTGATGACACCAAGGTTATAGACTCTCGCCTCGTCGCTGATGGTGGGCAGGTTCGCCGCCGCCGTGAATGTGTGCATTGCAGTGAGCGATTTACCACCTATGAGTTGGCTGAACTGGTTATGCCGCGGGTGATTAAAACCGATGGTAGTCGTGAATCTTTTAATGAAGATAAGCTCCGCGCTGGGTTGCAACGGGCGTTAGAGAAACGTCCTGTGCCTATGGAAAAAATTGAAGTGTCGCTGTCGCAAATAAAGCATTTCTTACAGGTTACAGGAGAGCGCGAAGTGTCATCGCGCATAATTGGTGAAGAAGTTATGCGTCAGTTGCGCGAGCTAGATGAAGTTGCCTATGTGCGCTTTGCCTCTGTTTATCGCAGCTTCCAAGATCTCAGTGAATTCCAAGATGAGCTGAATCGCCTGACATCAAAAAAACCGGATGCGACAGATAAATAATGAGCAGTGTCGATCGCCAGATGATGTCGCGCGCCCTGCAGTTGGCTGCGAAAGGGCGTTTTACCACCTCACCCAACCCGTCGGTGGGCTGTGTTATAGCAGTCGCTGACCAAGTGGTAGCTGAGGGTTATACGCGGCCTGCAGGGGGTAACCATGCCGAGATAGAGGCGTTGCAAGTCGGTACTGATGTGACTGGTGGTACCGCTTATGTCAGTCTTGAACCCTGTAGTCATCAAGGCAAAACAGGGCCCTGTGCGGATGCCCTAATTGCCGCCGGCATTAGCCGTGTGGTGATAGCCTGTGAAGATCCCAATCCTGAGGTGGCGGGTGCTGGCATCCAAAAATTAAAGGATGCTGGTGTGGACGTGCAGGTGGGTTTATTAGAGGACCAAGCCCGAGAGAGCAATAAGGGGTTTATCAAGCGTTATGAGCAGGGCACGCCCTGGGTCACAGTAAAGATGGCGGCGAGTCTTGATGGACGGACGGCGATGGCCAGTGGTCAAAGCCAGTGGATTACTACCCCTGCGTCAAGAGCTGATGTACAGCGATTGCGCGCGGCGAGTTGCGCCATTATTACTGGTATTGGTACGCAACTAATGGACGATCCATCCCTTACCGTGCGTATTACTAAGGTTGATGTCGGTGTTGAGGACGAGCTAAGGCAGCCGCTTAGAGTGGTCGTGGATGGCCAGTTGCAGATGTCACCGGAGGCGCGATTATTACAGCAGCCGGGCGATACGCTAGTCGCGACGTTGGATGCACCAGAGCAACGAGACAAAGCCTCTGCATTAATTGCAGCTGGCGCTGAGGTGGTTTTTTTACCCGCCCTAGGTAAGCATATTGATTTGCAGGCGCTATTACTAACCTTGGCAGAGCGGGGCTGTAATCAGGTATTAGTTGAGGCTGGCGCTGGCTTAGCCGGTGGTTTTATCGCCGAAGGCTTGCTTGATGAGCTGGTGTGCTACTGGGCACCGAAGATATTTGGCCATACTGCGCGGCCAATGTTTGATCTGCCTATTGAGACCATTGATGCTCATTTGGCGTTGTCGGTAGAGGATATTCGACAGATTGGCGAGGATATTCGGGTCACCTTAAGGCCGGATAAAGATTATTGATAGAACGGTAAGTTAAAAGGGTTAATCCTATGTTTACAGGAATTATAAGCGCGATTGGTGATATTGCCGAGCTAGAGCAACGCGATGGCGATGTACGTCTGACTATTCGCACCGGCAACTTGAGTTTAGCCGATGTGCACCTTGGCGATAGCATCGCCTCTAATGGTGCCTGCCTTACCGCAGTAGAACTCACGGGTGAGGGTTTTATTGCCGATGTCTCGGTAGAGACTTTAAACCTGACCACCATTGTAAATTGGCAGGTAGGCAATCGCATTAACTTGGAAAAAGCCATGCAGGCCAGTGACCGCTTTGGCGGCCATATTGTTTCTGGACATGTCGACGGCATTGGTGAAGTGATTTCCCTTCATGAAGATGCAAGATCATGGCGCTTTCGTATTCGTGCACCGCGCGAACTGGCGAAATATATTGCCCATAAGGGGTCAATCACTGTCGATGGTACCAGTTTGACCATCAACAAAGTTGAGGGCGCAGAGTTTGAATTAAATATTGTCCCCCACACCATGACACATACGGTGATGGGTGATTACAAGGTGGGTACCAAGGTCAATTTAGAGGTGGATCTGGTTGCTCGTTACTTAGAGCGTCTGCTATTGGGCGATAAGGCTGCAGATCACTGAGTCGTGGTCAGCCGCAAGCAATACATTGGAAGAGAAGGCAATATGGTACTGAATACAGTAGAAGAATTACTTGAAGATATTCGTCAGGGCAAAATGGTTATCCTGATGGATGATGAGGACCGAGAAAACGAAGGTGATCTGGTTATGGCCGCGCCAATGGTGCGGCCAGAAGATATTAACTTTATGGCGACCTATGCCCGTGGTCTTATTTGTCTGACCCTCAATGAGCAGCGCTGCAAGCAACTCGATTTAGCTATGATGGTTGCCACTGATAATAATCAATCCAGTCATAGCACGCCGTTTACCTTGTCTATTGAGGCCGCAGAGGGTGTGACTACCGGTATTTCCGCCGCTGATCGCGCGCGCACGGTTCAGGCCGCTGTTGCTGGCAATGCCCGCCCAGAGGATATAGTGCAGCCGGGACATATTTTCCCCCTTAAAGCTCAGCCAGGGGGCGTATTAAGTCGCGCCGGGCATACCGAGGCCGGCTGTGATCTGGCCAGAATTGCCGGCTTTGAACCAGCGGCGGTGATTGTTGAGATTATGAATGAAGACGGCACTATGGCCCGTCGCGATGACCTTGAGGTGTTTGCTGAAAAACATCAACTGAAAATCGGTACTATTGCCGACTTGATTCATTATCGTCTGGTAACAGAAAAGACCACCCAATGTATTAGTGAGCGACAGGTCAATACACAATTTGGTGAGTTTGCACTGAAGACTTATCTCGATAATGCACGCAATGAAAAGCATTTCGCGTTAGTGAAGGGTGATGTCAGTGGTGATGATGCGCCATTGGTACGGGTACATATCAACCGTTCAGCCAGAGATCTGTTGGCTTTAGAATCTGATACTGGTTTTAATACTTGGTCATTCCACAAGGCTATGGAGGCGATTGCTAAAGAGGGCCGCGGCGCTTTAGTGCTGCTTTACTACCCCGAGAGCGCAGAGGATATTGACCACAGTATTGAGATGATTTTGAACCCCAATAGCGGCAAAGCGCCCGCTGCCAATGAGGTTGTCTATCAGCAGGTGGGGACAGGTTCACAGATTTTGATGGATCTTGGTGTGCATAAAATGCGGCTAATGAGCGCGCCGTTCAAATTTACCGGTATCTCAGGCTTTGATCTTGAAGTTGTTGAGTATGTTGACTGCGAATAGTCGATACAGGAATTAATCATGAGTGAGTTTAGGCCTGAAGAGGGCATTTTTGAGTTGGGTGATGTGCGTATTGCGGTTATTGCGGCACGTTGGAATGCTGAGATAACTGACGGACTGCTAGCGGGTGCCGTGCGTGCACTAGGCCGACATGATATTACCGGAAACGCCGTGGAAGTGTATCGCGTACCGGGCGCTTTTGAGTTACCGCTGGCCGCTCAGCAAGCCGCCCGCACCGGACGTTTTGATGCGATTATTACCCTTGGCTGTGTTATTCGCGGTGACACACCGCATTTTGATTACGTTTGCGCTGAGACGACAAGAGGTATTGGCGAAGTGGGGTTGCAAGAAAATTTACCCGTTGCTTTTGGCCTGTTAACCACTGATAACTTGCAACAGTCGTTGGATCGTTCAGCTGATAATGATGAGAATAAAGGCGAAGAAGCCGCTTTAACTGTGCTTGAGATGCTGTCGGTATTTAAACAGATGCAGAGCAGCTAGGGCGATGTCGAAACCAAAAGCAAAACAGAAAGCGCGCAGGTTGTTGGTGCAGGCCCTTTATTCTTGGCAGATAGGTGGTACAGATCTGATCGATATTGAAGCGGCGTTTCATGTCGATAATGATATGAGCAAAGTGGATACCAGCCTATTTCATACTATTTTATTCGGTGTGCCAAAAAATCTGGCTGAAATAGATGCCAGTTACGAGCCACATCTCGATCGAGAGAATAAGGACTTAGATCCAGTATCGCGAGCCGTTCTGCGCATTGCTAGCTACGAGATGCTGTACAGTATTGAGGTGCCTTACAAGGTGGTGATTAATGAAGGTGTTAATTTGGCGAAAACCTATGGGCCCACAGATGCGTTTAAATTTATTAATGGTGTTTTAGACAAAGTGGCGATGGATAAGCGCGCGGTAGAAGTGGCGGCAAATAAACGATAATAACTGGGTGTGGACTCACCGTGGGTGATCTGTCAAGGTTATTAAAGGATCAAATGGCTAGCGAATTTTCGGTTATCTCGAGGTATTTTAAGGACCTTACCGGCCAGCAGGGCGTTGCACTGGGCATTGGTGATGATGCTGCATTGATTAATA
>CBFHVP010000098.1:0-6117 GCA_965659315.1 uncultured Porticoccaceae bacterium
AAAGCGTTAAATTCGTTAATCCACTTATTCAGTGCGCCGACCCACGCCATAGGCACAGTTCTAGGTTGAAAAGGGTCTTGTTGTTTTACGAACTGGAGAAATGTCTGGTCATAGGAACTGGAGCGAAATTTCCTCTTTGACGACTTTAGAAAGCTTTTAGTGAGTAGAAATAGACGACGTTTTATTGACCAGCCGCGCGGCTCAAGCAATGGTGCCAGTAAATTAATTCGAGTGAACGGATATTGAGAAGGACTGTGTTGCGCCATCATGTGCTTAAGCAGTATTGCTCCACCCATGCTTTGACCTATGGCCTGCAGTGGCCCATCAAATAGTGATCGACTGGCCGCTATAACATGATCAAGTGCGCTGACATAATCGCTGTAGTCTGAAATAAATCCCGGTTGGCCCGTTGATAGACCATGCCCGGGCAAATCAAAACAGATTACATTGAGCTGACATTGCAGAAGATGGTCAATTAAATGGCGGAAAAGACCAGTGTGATCCATATAACCATGAACGACAATTACTGAACCATTGGCATGTTTCGGTGCCCAGCTTATGGCCACCACCGACTGTTGATCTGACTCTACTGTGCCGATGCGCAGCTTAAGCTCTCTGTGTGGTTGGGGAAGCTGATAAAAGTTGAGATATTGTAAAAGCTCGGTATTTGCTGAAGTTACCAATGGCAGCTTGGCGTTGAATGGCAGCAGGTTTTTGCGAATGGCTGAAATTGTTGATTGATCGAAAATGGCTGTTGACTGCCCCATTGATGGTTCCGCAAAAAGGGTTATGGTTTGGATTAGTTTACTACCAAGCTGGAGCTAATCAGTATCTTGTCAGATTGCCAGTGAATTACAACAACTAAAAGGTTAATGGCAAGCTAGCCCTGCGTTCCGTGCGAATATGTATGTAGGGTTACAGGGGTGTATCTAGTGGCAGCGGTCTGAGGCGCCATAATTATGCTTGCTAGGCAGCCATAGACCAACACCGATATCAGCAGTGTTCAATGACACCAATGCTCAATCCCAATAGCGGCACGTGGATTTGACTGAGCTGTCTAGATTAGGTTACTCGTCGGTAGAAAGGGAAATATCGTAAACGCCGGCTTCTCGAGCCTGATCGGAGATCTGTGCGAATAGCTCAGTTTTAGATTTAGGATGAGCACTCACCACTACTTTAGCCTCTGGCTTCTCAGCATGCATTCTCTCAACATTGGCTCGAACCGAGCGGATATCGATGCGGCGGCCTTCCAGCATAAGCTCATTGCTCTCCGAAATACGGAAGACAATATTGGTATTTTCCGAATCTGGTGGCGGCTGATCAGAGGTTGGCGGGCGATTAACACCAAGGCCTGACTCATTGACAAATGAGGCGGTAACGATAAAGAAGATCAACATAATAAATACGACGTCAAGCATAGGCGTCATGTCGATCTGGGATTCGTCTTCTGCTTTACGTCTTTTGCCTAATGCCATCTTCTGTCGTACCTTTCAATAGAACTGCTGAGTCACTGAGAGCCGCATTCTACTGATTTTTTTGAAAAATGCTAGTGATTGAAACGCTTTTGCCGCACTGGCGATATGCTATTCTGACGCCTTGTTAGAAGATACGCCAGTAAAGTATTTGTGCATGTTAATGAAATTTCTATCTGAGACCCGACAATGCCGGAATTACCAGAAGTAGAGACGACACTTCGGGGAATTTCTCCCTCACTTACCAATGCGTTGATTAGTCAGTTCAGTGTGCGTCAGCCGTCGTTGCGTTGGCCGGTGACTCCTCGACTAGCAGATATCGTCAAAGGTCAAAAACTTCACTCTCTGTATCGGCGAGCCAAATATATCATTATGCAGCTTGATCATGGCTCAATGTTAGTCCATCTCGGTATGAGCGGTAGTCTGCGCCTAGTGGTTGCTGGGTCCGATTGGCGTAAACACGACCATATTGAGATGCAGATGGATAATGGTGCGGTGCTGCGCTATCACGACCCACGGCGCTTTGGCTGTTGGCTGTGGTCGGAGTCAGAGCACAGCCAGTTGGCCAAGCTAGGACCTGAGCCACTGTCGTCAGCATTTGATGGCGACAGGCTCTATCAACTATCGCGCTCGCGAAAAATGGCAGTAAAGCCTTTTATCATGGATAACCACACGGTGGTGGGTGTGGGTAATATCTATGCGTCCGAAGCATTGTTTCGCAGTGGTATAAGGCCTGATCGCGCCGCGGGAAAAATTTCTAGGCAACGCTACGATATTTTGAGTCGTCATATTAAAGATGTGCTTGAGGCGGCTATTAAGCAGGGGGGTACGACATTACGAGACTTTGTTAATGGTAATGGTGAGCCCGGATATTTCCAGCAAACCTTGTCGGTCTACGGTCGTGGAGGATTACCCTGCACCCATTGCGGTAGCCTATTAAAGGACATTAAGCTGGGTCAGCGCAGCTCTGTTTTTTGTTCCCGTTGTCAGCGCTAGAACTATTTTTTAGCTTATCAGCCTAGCGGTTAAGTTTAGCCCTTAAGTGATTTGTGCTTAGCCATCAGAGCATTTGCGACATTGACTGGCACAAATTTTGACACATCACCGTCCAGAGAGGATATCTCCCTTACCAAAGACGACGAAATATAAGAGAAGCGTTCTGCGGGCGTAAGAAAAATACTCTCGATGTCAGGCGCTAATGCCCGATTCATATTGGCAAGTTGGAATTCATACTCGAAGTCCGAAACCGCTCTAAGACCGCGCATCACTGCATCAGCTTTACAGTCTTTGACAAAGTTCACCAGCAGATAATCAAAGCCACGGATTTCAACATTGGGTAGATGTTGCAATGCTTCTGATGCTAACTCAATGCGCTCTTCTACAGTAAATAGCGGTCCCTTGCGCTGACTAGCGGCAATGCCAATTACTACTTTGCCAAATAACTTGGCGGAGCGTTCCACAAGGTCGATATGGCCATTGGTGATTGGATCGAAGGTTCCAGGGTAGACAATTGTTTTCATTGTTGGCATCTCGCACAGTCGTCAGGGTTGGGCATAGTACTGAAATTAGTCTTCGGGCTCAATCGGAGAATACAGGCAATATTTGACCTCGCCCGCAAGTTTTTCCTGCAATTTCCTCCAACTCGGTGGTGCTTTAAATTTATTATCGGAAGCTGCCAATTCACAATAAATAATGGCGCCCTTAGCCAACCAGTTATTCGTCTGCAGGGTTGCGCAAATTTCGCTCTGCAATTGGCTGTCGAAAGGTGGGTCGATAAAGATAATATCAAATGTCTGCGTTAAGCTGTTGTGCTGTAAATACTGCACAGTATTGACTTCCAGAATGGTCAATTGCTCGGCATTTAGGGTTCGCTTATTGTCTCGTAGTTGGCTTGCCGCGGCACTATCCAACTCCAGTGCAGTGCAACTGACGGCTCCGCGAGACAGCGCTTCTAGACCCAGAGCGCCGGATCCGGCGAATAGATCGAGGCAGCGTGCGCCAGGGGTATAAGGTGCTAGCCAGTTAAAAACAGTTTCGCGAATACGGTCGCCAGTAGGCCGCAGACCTGGCGCGGAGGCAAAACTAATTTGTCGGCTACGCCATTGCCCGCCAATAATTCTAAGTTTATGTGCGCTATTGGCTCGAGTTCTTTTGCTAGACAATGAAACACTCCCGCGTTGCGCCTTTTAGGCACTTTGTTTGGGCTGGATGGTAGGATACACTAGATCTTAACAACCCTTATATAAGAACCTTGATGGATTCTCCAACGCCAGATAATTCAACCACCGATGTGAAGAAAAAATCTTTTTTTGATCGGTTTAAGCGCAGTAGCACATTGACGGCGGATGCACCCGTCTCTGCAACAGAAATCGCCTCTGAAGATAAGCCCAGGTTAGCGCCACGACCAGCGACAAAGAAGGGCCTTATGCAGCGGATGCGCAACGCATTATCGCGCACCGGAGAGGGCATTGGCAGTCTGTTTCTGGGCGGTAAGGCCATTGATGATGAGTTACTTGAAGAGCTCGAAACACTGTTATTAATGGCTGATGTCGGCATTGATGCAACGGCCGCTATTTTGGCTGAAATTACTGAGCGCTTGAATCGCAAGGAACTCAAGGACAGTGATGCGCTGCATATTGCGCTCCAAGAGATACTGACCACTAAACTCAAGCCCTGTGAAATACCTTTAGATCTTTCAGCTACGCAACAGCCCCATGTTATTTTAGTTATTGGCGTCAATGGCGTCGGCAAAACCACCACCATTGGTAAAATTGCGAGCCGCTTGCAGCAGCAGGGTAAATCGGTGATGTTGGCGGCAGGAGATACCTTTCGGGCTGCCGCTGTTGAGCAGTTACAAGTCTGGGGCGAGCGCAACAATGTGCCGGTAATCGCACAGCACACCGGTGCGGATAGCGCCTCGGTTATTTTTGATGGTATTCAAGCGGCAAAATCCCGTGGTGCTGATGTTATTCTCGCCGATACTGCTGGGCGACTGCACAATAAAGGCAACCTAATGGCGGAGCTTGAGAAGGTCAAACGAGTCGCCGGCAAGTTGGATGCTGCTGCGCCTCACGAAGTGCTATTGGTGCTCGATGCAGGCACCGGGCAAAACGCCATGGCGCAGATGACTGAGTTTAATGATGCGATTGGGGTCACTGGTATTGTGCTGACTAAACTCGATGGCACAGCCAAGGGCGGGATAATTTTTGCTTTGGCTGATAAATTTTCGGTGCCCATACGCTTTATTGGTGTCGGTGAAGCGCAGGAGGATTTGCAGCCTTTTGTTGCCAGTGATTTTGTCGAGGCGTTGTTAACCTCAGAGCCGGGTGAGTGAGAAATATGATTCGTTTTGATAATTTAAGTAAACGCTACCCCGGTGGTTTTGAAGCACTTAAGAATGTCAGTTTTGAGATGGGGGCTGGCGAGATGGCTTTTCTAACGGGCCATTCAGGTGCTGGCAAAAGCACCCTGCTAAAAATGCTGATGTTAATGGAGCGACCGACGTCCGGCAATTTATTGATTAATGGTAAAAACTTAAATCGCTTACCCAATTCACAAATACCCATCTACCGCCGTCAGGTTGGGGTGGTATTCCAAAATCACCAGCTGTTATTGGATCGTACTGTATTTGATAATGTTGCTTTGCCACTACAGGTGTCGGGTTATCCGGCCAATGAGATTGGTCGCCGCGTGCGAGCGGCACTTGACGGCGTTGGCCTGCTTGACCGCGAACAGCAGAAGCCTGTTGCTCTGTCTGGTGGTGAGCAGCAGCGTGTCGGTATTGCCCGTGCGGTTGTACATAAGCCCCGTATTTTGTTGGCGGATGAGCCCACGGGCAACTTGGACCCAGAGCTTTCTACCGAGATTATGGCGCTATTTCGACGCTTTCAAAATGTTGGTGTCACGGTGTTAATTGCCACTCATGATGTTAATTTAATTAATCGTATGCAGTTACGAATTATGCGTCTTGATGATGGTGCGATGATTGATGATGGGGCGAGTTATGGCGGTTACTGATCGATCTAGAGAGGGCGCTCAGCGGGGTGCCAGCGGACAGAAAATAAAGATCACTGATCGTTGGCGTGGTTATAAATCGCATCATCGAGACACCATTCGCATCAGCCTAAATAAAATGATGCGAGAACCAGTGCAAACTATAATGACGGTCGCGGTGATTGCCATTGCCCTAGCATTACCCTCAGCGCTCTACCTTGCCGTGGAAAATATTCAACGGTTGGGGAGCAATTTCGAATCCTCAGCGCAGATAACCGTCTATGTGCAGAGAGATGCTCAACCACAAGCTATCGATAATCTCCAACAGGCACTGGACGCTTTGCCGGCGATAAACTCTACTACCTATATTTCAGCTAAACAGGCATTACTAGAGTTTAAGGCTTTGTCTGGGTTTGGGTCTGCACTGCGCTATCTTGAGGACAACCCATTGCCAGCGGTGTTTCTGGTGCAACCAGTTGTCTCAGAGCCTATTGATATGGTGCAAACGGGACAATTATTAGCGTCGATCAAAGAATTGCCCAATGTTGATGATGTGCAGATTGATATGCAGTGGCTACAGCGGTTACACAGTTTGACAGAAATGGGGCAAAAAATTGTATTGGCGTTGGGCGCCACACTGGGTTTGGGTGTG
>CBFHVP010000099.1:0-6093 GCA_965659315.1 uncultured Porticoccaceae bacterium
CCGAAGCGCGCCGAATCAAATAGAAAGGGCATTTTGGGGAGCAGCACATAAAGGCCATTTTCAAAAAAGTGGCCCTTTTCCCAATTAGCTAATGGGTTATTTTTAAGATCCGCCTCTTTAATGCCGAGTAATGCCAATGCCGCATCATTAGCAATCAGTTCATGAAAGGATCGATGCCACAGCATCACTGGCTGTTTAGGAAATAATTCACTCAGCTGTTCACGGTATAAATCGCCATGCCAGAGACTGTGGTAGCCCCAAGTGATAAAGGGGATAGTGGTATCGGTATGCGCGGCCACCAATGTTTTAAGCCGCGCTACATAGGCCTCAGGCGATTTGGCACCCGGGAACTCTCCAGTAGGTAATGACCAATTGTCGGGCGCAATAAAAGGAAACTGGGTTAGCACAGCGGGCAGCGATGGATGCACATGGGGCTCAATAAACCCCGGCATTATCACCTTGTCCTTGAAACGACTATCGATGGTAGTGGTTTTTTGTTTGCTCCAGAAAGCCATTGAATCCAATGATCCTACCGCCACGATGCGCCCATCAGCGACTGCAACAGCACTTGCTTGAGGAAGGCTGGGTTCCATGGTGATAATATTTTTAGCTATGTAGATAGTGACGTTAGTTACGGGTTGGGAAGTGTCGGAGGTAGAAGACCATACTACTGTTGTTGGCAACAATAAAACCAGAACAACGGAGCGAAATAAAAACTTCATAATAGGACACCATTATTATTTTGTTGTTAATCCGAATTATTTGAAACAAACTACCGTTTTTAACTGACTGTGCCAACTACCTTTTTGGTAACAATAATAAAAATTAATAATAACTTCTTCCCAAGAGGAATAATGCTATGAAAACAAAAGCAGCAGTTGCATTTGGTGCGGGTAAGCCCCTAGAAATTGTTGAAGTGGATCTAGAAGGTCCTAGAGCCGGTGAAGTCCTGGTGGAAGTCAAAGCCACTGGGGTTTGTCATACCGATGCATTTACATTATCGGGTGATGATCCGGAAGGTGCATTCCCCGCTATTTTAGGGCATGAAGGTGCCGGTGTTGTGGTAGAAGTGGGGGCTGGTGTTAACAGTCTTAAACCAGGTGACCATGTGATTCCGCTGTATACCGCTGAATGTCGTGAGTGCGATTTTTGCCTCAATCCTAAAACCAATCTCTGTCAGGCGGTTCGCGCCACCCAAGGGCAGGGAGTTATGCCCGATGGCACCAGTCGTTTCTCCTTTGAAGGCAAGCCCATACTGCACTATATGGGTTGTTCCACCTTTTCAAACTACACTGTGTTACCAGAAATTTCGTTGGCCAAGGTGCGTGAAGATGCGCCTTTTGACAAGATTTGTTATATCGGCTGTGGCGTGACTACAGGTATTGGTGCGGTGGCGTTCACTATGAGAGTGGAAGCGGGCTCTACCGTAGCAGTATTTGGTCTTGGAGGCATTGGGCTGAATGTGATTCAGGGTGCCAAGATGGTCGGTGCTACACGCATTATTGGTATTGATTTAAATCCTGCGCGTGCGGCTTTGGGTCAACAATTTGGTATGACTGATTTTATTAACCCCCGTGATGTTGATGATGTGGTGGACCATATTATTCAAATGACCGGTGGCGGGGTGGACTACAGTTTTGAATGCATCGGCAATGTCGATGTCATGCGTCAGGCGCTGGAATGCTGTCATAAAGGCTGGGGTGAAAGTTGTATTGTTGGTGTTGCCGGCGCGGGCAAAGAGATTGCCACCAGACCTTTCCAGCTGGTCACCGGTCGCTCTTGGCGCGGAACTGCCTTTGGTGGTGCGCGTGGGCGCACCGATGTGCCAAGAATTGTTGATTGGTATATGGATGGCAAGATTAATATTGATGATCTGATTACTCATAAGATGCCATTGGAGGATATCAATAAGGCCTTTGATTTAATGCACTCGGGCGAGAGTATTCGTTCCGTGGTGGAGTTCTAAATGAGCGTGGAGAAACTTAGCGTCAATCAAAGTTTTGGTGGCCAGCAACTGCGCTATCAACATCAGTCGACAGTTTTAAACTGCGCCATGACCTTTAGCCTGTATTTACCTCCGCAGGTCAATAATGGACCGGTGCCAGTGCTGTACTGGTTATCAGGTCTTACCTGCACTGATGAAAACTTTGTGCAAAAGGCCGGCGCTCAGCAATATGCGGCTGAGCATGGCATTGCTATTGTGTGTCCCGACACTAGCCCAAGAGGTGAGGGCGTAGCCGATGACCCAGAGGGTGCCTATGATATGGGCTTAGGTGCAGGGTTCTATGTTAATGCGACGCAGCAGCCATGGGCTCAGCATTACCAGATGTACAGCTATGTGCTGGATGAGTTGCCGGCGTTGATTGCGGCTGAATTCCCAGTGGATAAGCACAGAGTTGCTATTTCAGGCCACTCCATGGGCGGGCATGGCGCGCTGACTATTGCGTTAAGAAACCCCGAACGCTTTCGGTCGGTATCGGCATTTGCACCAATTTGTTCACCGCTACAGTGCCCCTGGGGTGAGAAAACGCTGAGCCATTATTTGGGTGATGATAAGCTATGCTGGGCACAATACGATACTGTTGAGCTGGTAAAGCAGTGCCAAACGCACCTGCCGGTGCTGGTTGATCAGGGGCAGGCCGATAACTTTTTGGCAGAACAGCTTAAAACTGAGTTGCTTATTGATGCGGCGCAAAAGGCTGATTGGGCAATGCAAATTAGAATGCAGCCAGAATACGATCACAGCTACTTCTTTATCGCTACATTTATAGCTGAGCATATCGCCTTTCACGCCCATGCATTGGCGTAAAAATGGGTCTTAAGTAGCGGTCCTTATTTGATAAATAAGAGTCGCTTAGGCAAGCCAGTACTGGTTGGGGATAATGCTAGACTGCGCGCTTCGATAGGCCGGTTTTTCAGTGCTCGGCAAATATAACAACAGGAGTGGTTGATTTGAGTAGTAGTCAATCTGGGCAGCATATAATTGATACTTTAGTGGGTCAGTATAAAGACCTACCCGGTGGCTTATTGCCCTTATTACATGCTGTCCAAGCAGAGATTGGCTATGTGCCAGATAGCGCTGTCGTGACTATTGCCAAAGGGCTCAATTTATCACGTGCAGAAGTGCATGGTGTGATTAGTTTTTATCATGATTTTAAAACCCAGCCAGTGGGTCGCAATCGGGTGCAGATTTGTCGCTCTGAAGCCTGCCAGTCTATGGGCTCGCGACAGTTGGAGTCCTATGCTAAACAGCGTTTAGGTATCGACTATCACCAAACTACCGATGACGGTAATATCAGCCTTGAGCCGGTTTACTGCTTAGGTAACTGCGCCTGTTCCCCCTCGGTACGAGTCAACGATAAGGTGTTTGCTCGGGTTGATCAGCACCGTTTCGACGAGTTGATAGCTGATTTGG
Source organism: uncultured Porticoccaceae bacterium (assembly GCA_965659315.1). GTDB lineage: Bacteria > Pseudomonadota > Gammaproteobacteria > Pseudomonadales > Porticoccaceae > HTCC2207. The sequence continues at coordinate 3,416 of CBFHVP010000099.1, forward strand.
GGGGATCGCAATGAGATTCTTTATTCCTCAAGATACTACAGCGCTGGCCTGTGGCGCTGAAGCAGTAGCCCATGCTCTACAGGCTGCTAGCGTTGAACCGGTGCGCAATGGCTCGCGCGGTATGTTTTGGTTGGAGCCCTTATTGGAGGTGGAAACAGCGCAGGGGCGTATTGGTTTTGGGCCGGTTAGTGCGGAAGATGTGCCGTCTATTCTCGATGCTCTAGAGACTGATGCCAGTGCGCATAACTTGTATTTAGGCGCAATGGATAAAATTGATTATCTGGCTAACCAGCAACGCCTAACCTATGCCAGAGCGGGTCTGGGTGATCCCGTATGTATCGATAATTATCAGGCATTAGATGGGTTTACAGGCCTGAAACAGGCGCTGACTATGACTCCGCAACAGATTGTTGATCAGGTCAAAGAGTCGGGTCTGCGAGGTCGTGGCGGTGCGGCATTTCCCGCGGGTATTAAATGGCAGACAGTACATGATGCCGGCACTACCGACAGTCAAAAATATATTGTCTGCAATGCTGATGAAGGTGATTCCGGTACCTTTGCCGATCGCCTGTTGATGGAGTCTGATCCGTACCAGTTAATCGAGGGCATGATTATTGCCGGATTAGCAGTGGGTGCTACTCAGGGCTATATTTACTTACGCTCTGAATATCCGGTAGCTCACAAGCTACTTAATGTTGCGATAGAAAAAGCCATAGAAGCTAATTTTCTCGGCGAGGATATTGCACAGTCAGGCAAGACCTTTCATCTCGAAGTACGCTTGGGTGCCGGTGCCTACATTTGCGGTGAAGAGACATCGCTGCTGGAAAGCTTAGAGGGCAAGCGGGGTATGGTCCGTGCCAAGCCGCCCCTGCCAGCCATTGAGGGGTTATTTGGCCAGCCAACGGTGGTTAACAATGTGCTGACTTTAGCCGCGGTATCAACGATCCTCGCACAGGGTGCTGAAGCCTATCAGAACTATGGTATGGGTCGCTCGCGCGGCACTCTGGCGATTCAATTGGCCGGTAATATTAAACAGGGTGGATTGATTGAATTAGCCTTTGGTGTGACATTGCGTGAAGTGGTGGAAAACTATGGTCAGGGTACTCATAGTGGCCGCCCCATACGGGCTATTCAGGTCGGTGGGCCTCTGGGGGCGTTTTTGCCCGAATCACAATGGGATACACCGCTGGACTACGAGGCCTTTGCCGCGATTAAGGCAATGGTTGGCCATGGCGGTATTGTAGTATTTGACGATAGCGCGGATATGGCTGCTCAAGCCAGATTTGCCATGGAATTCTGTGTTGAAGAATCCTGTGGTAAATGCACCCCTTGTCGCATTGGCTCGGTGCGCGGTGTTGAGGTGATTGATCGTATTGTCGCCAATGAAGATCGTGATAATAATATGATTCTATTGCATGACCTTTGCGACACCATGGAGCAGGGTTCGCTCTGTGCTATGGGCGGGATGACACCATTTCCCGTGCGCAGTGCCTTAACACATTTTGGCCAAGACTTTACCGGTATCGGTGAGGGAGATAATTAAGATGTTGGAATTCTACGAACCACAAGCCGATTTTGGTACGCCTAAAAGCACTAGCACGCAGTTGGTGACTTTGCGCATTGATGGTGTTGAAGTCACTGTACCCGAGGGTACGTCGGTGATGCGAGCCGCCGCCGAGTCTGGTGTCAAAGTCCCGCGCCTGTGCGCGACAGATCAGCTTAAATCGTTTGGTTCTTGCCGCGTCTGTTTGGTGGAAATCGAGGGCCGTCGTGGATTTCCCGCCTCCTGTACCACCACTGTAGAAGCGGGTATGGAGGTAAAAACCCAGTCTGACGAGATAGCCAAGCTACGCCGTAATGTTATGGAATTGTATATCTCCGATCATCCATTGGACTGCCTAACCTGTCCTACCAATGGCGACTGCGAGTTGCAGGATACGGCGGGGGAATTGGGCTTGCGCTCAGTGCGTTATGGTTTTGAAGGCGACAATCATTTAGTAGCGGAGAAAGATGAATCTAACCCGTACTTCACCTTTGATCCATCAAAATGCATTGTTTGCTCGCGCTGTGTGCGCGCCTGTGAAGAGGTGCAAGGCACTTTCGCTCTTACTATTGAAGGTCGTGGCTTTGAATCAAAAGTCAGCGCCAGTCAGGCTGATGACTTTATGGATTCGGAATGCGTCTCCTGCGGTGCCTGTGTTAATGCTTGTCCCACCGCGACATTAACAGAGAAAAGTATTATTGACGCGGGTAAGCCGGAGCATGCGGTAACCACCACCTGTGCCTACTGTGGTGTTGGTTGTTCATTTAAAGCGGAGATGAAAGGCAATCAAGTGGTGCGTATGACACCCTATAAAGAGGGTAAAGCCAATGAGGGCCACGCCTGCGTTAAAGGGCGTTTTGCCTTTGGCTATGCCACGCATAAAGACCGTATTACTGTGCCGATGATTCGCCAGAGTATTGATGATCCTTGGCGTGAGGTGTCATGGGAAGAGGCTGTCAGTTATACCGCCGAGCGTTTTAAGTCTATCCAAGCACAGTATGGCCGCAATAGTATTGGCGCCATCTCTTCAAGTCGCTGCACTAATGAGGAGGTGTACCTAGTGCAGAAGATGGTGCGGGCAGGCTTTGGCAACAATAATGTCGACACCTGTGCACGGGTTTGTCATTCGCCGACT
>CBFHVP010000100.1:0-1278 GCA_965659315.1 uncultured Porticoccaceae bacterium
CCGCCATTAGCCGAGACTCGCGTCGACTGTTCACCCTCGAAGAACTCACCATACTGCACCTGAATTTGACCACCTTCAGAGGCATCTTTTAATTGCAAATTCATTACGCCGGCAATGGCATCAGAACCATACTGTGCCGCCGCACCATCACGCAGAACTTCAATGTTTTTCAGTGCAATACTGGGAATCATTGCTACATCTACGCCATGGGCACCGTTACCGGCCGCTGGGGCAAAGAACTGCACCAACGCTGAGCGGTGACGACGCTTACCGTTAACCAAAACCAACGCTTGGTCCGGTGCCATGCCACGCAATGAGGTGGGGCGAATAAACGCACTACCATCACCGGTTGCTGGAGTCGCTGTATAGGAAGGCACCAACGCTTTTAAGGTATCAGTAATATCAGCTTGGTTACCAAAGGCATTTAGTTCCGCTTCAGAAAATACATCCACCGGAACCGTTGAGTCGGTGGCAGAGCGCGGCTTATTGCTTCTGCTACCCATCACCACCACTTCTTCAAGTTCAGCGGCATCACCACCCTGCGCAAATGCTGGCTGCACAGAAGCAATAGCACCTGAAATCGCTACTGCTAGAACTGAGACTTTTTTTAAATAAGTCATATTTTTCTCCTAATAGTTTATTTTTTTACTTCTTACTTTTTAACACCGCTAACAACACGGCTTCTTCTTTTAGCTGGCGAATCGAATAGCTTCGCCAACCCCCCAATTTATAACTATTCCCCCGCTATTGCATACCTAAAATCAACCGCGCCTCAGAGACTGATGCGACGTAACGTTGTATATTAATCACATTGTCAGCAACCTGACAAACTAAAGCACCATTATGTGGTGCCTTATGACCATTGATCAACTGCATATTATTTTCAAAGCCGACACGGGCATGACCACCCAAACCTGCCGCGACCAACATACAGGCAGCCTCAGATGCACCAAAGGCGCATACCGACCAAATCACTTCAGTGTCCGCTGCCGCCAACATGGGCAATAACTCCAGTGCCGAAGACGCCCCGCCCTCGGTGTAACGTCCTAGCACATACAGCACTGAGACTTGCTCACCGGGAATTACCCCCCGCCGGCGTAAGTCGTCAAAGCGAGCGATATCGGCCGCAGAGTAGAGAATATATTGTGCTGCCACTCGCTCTTTCGCTAACCAAGCAAAAAACCTTGCCCCTTTCGATTCGTCCTCAACCGTCGGGCAGAGCTCGCGCACCGCCAACGACACCGCTTCCGGTTTTAACTGCTGCACCATCGCTATCTG
>CBFHVP010000100.1:1378-6061 GCA_965659315.1 uncultured Porticoccaceae bacterium
TCCTCAACCGTCGGGCAGAGCTCGCGCACCGCCAACGACACCGCTTCCGGTTTTAACTGCTGCACCATCGCTATCTGCTGATCAATGCTATAAATACCCACTGCCTCGGTAGTCACCTGAATAATCAGATCATCGCCTACTGCTGTACGCACTGCCGCAATGGCAGCCCGGTAGGCGTCAACATCCAGTGAGTGGCCGCCCTGCTTATCTCGCACATGCAGATGAATCATGCAGGCACTTGCATCGCGACATTGCACTGCCGTCTCCGCCAACTCCATCGGCGTTATGGGTAACGCTGTATGATCTGCTTTTTGCTTGCGCGCACCATTGGGTGCCACAGCGATCATCATCGGAGTATGCGTACTCAACTAATGACTCCGGCGTCCTGCAATGCTGCATCCAAAGCATCACCCAACTTTTCAGTGATCTCCGCAACATGGCTTTGATCGATAATATAGGGTGGTGCCAACAAAATATGATTACCCTGTAGGCCATCGATGGTGCCACCATTGGGGTAACAAGCCAGACCGCGAGCCATGGCATGACGCTTAATTGACGAATGGATAGATAGCGCCGGAGGCAAGGGCGCTTTAGTATCGCGGTCTGCGACTAACTCCAGACCACGGAATAACCCGCGGCCGCGAATATCACCTACGTAGGGGTGATTGGCAAAGCGCTGTCGCAGTGATTGGTCCAAGGCATCACCCATATGCTGAATATTATCGAGTAACTTTTCGTCGACAATAGTTTGTTGCACTGCGAGCGCAGCGGCACAGGCAGTGGCATGGCCGATATAAGTATGGCCGTGCTGAAACAGCCCTGAGCCATCACGGAATTTAGCGTAAATATCGGCCGAGCAAAGCGTTGCACCAATCGGCTGGTAACCCGCGGCCAAACCTTTTGCCACCGTGACAATATCGGGTCGAACGCCCTCTTGCTCGCAGGCGAATAAAGATCCTGTGCGGCCCATACCACACATCACTTCATCCAAAATAAGTAAGATACCATGTCGATCGCATATCTCGCGAATGCGTTTAAAGTAGCCGGGTACTGGGACTAACACACCAGCCGTAGCGCCCACAATCGGCTCGGCAATAAAGCCAATAACATTTTCCGCGCCCATGGCTTGAATTTTTTCCTCGAGCTCATTGGCCACGCGCAAAGCATAGTCTTGATCAGTCTCCTGTGACTGTTGGTCGCGATACTGATAGCAAGGACTTATATGCTCCACATCAATTAACAGCGGCTCAAATTGCTTGCGACGCCATTGATTACCACTGACCGCCAACGCCCCCAGAGTATTGCCATGATAACTCTGTCGGCGAGCTATAAATTTGTGCCGCTGAGGCTCACCGCATTCAAGAAAATACTGCCGCGCCATTTTTAGCGCTGCCTCAACAGCCTCAGAGCCCCCCGAGACAAAGTAAACATGCTCTATTCCTTCAGGGGCACGCTGAACTAAAAAATCTGCCAGCTCTTCACTGGGGTCAGAAGTAAAAAAACCGGTATGAGCAAAAGCCATACGGTCGAGCTGTTGTTTAATCGCATCAATCACTCGAGCATGAGAATGGCCCAAGCAAGACACCGCAGCACCTCCGCAGGCATCAAGGTAACGGTTGCCCTCTGTATCGATAATATAGACACCATCGCCGCTCCCAGCCACAGGGAGCTGACCGCTCAAACTTCGATGAAAAACACGAGATTGGGAATGATTCAAGGTAAGCGTCTAATCGTTATAATTTTGACGATGGTACTGCTGTCTATGAGTAGCGCGCAACGCAGTTTTTTTATCGCTTGCTGTTAGTTTATCTAACAATCAGAGTACGTAATCACTATAGTCCACCTGATGATGCTGATAGTCCAGTGCTTGTTGATGTAACCAGGTGCGGAAACACTGAATTTTGTGAGAAGCCGCGGAGGACTCGGTGTAGTAGAGATTGTAATCCTTGCGGTGGGGAATAATGCGATTAAACGGAATCACCAAACGACCGGCGGATAGGTCATCTGCCGCCAAGATACTTCCTGCGACCATAACACCCTTGCCCTCGATCGCCACTTGTAATGACAGCCCTGAATCAGCATAGAAAAGTCCCTTACTGGAATCAACATTATCCACAGCTAAAGCCTCAAGCATTGCCTGCCAAGCCTGGCCCTCATCATCATGGATTAAAACATGATGTTTCAGATCAGCTGGTTTGCTTAACGGCTGATCAGCCTGTAATAGCGAGGGTGCACAGGCGACGAACGTGTCCACATCGAACAGCTTTTCCATTGCTACACCAGCCACCTTAGTAACTCCCCAGCGAATAGCAACATCGACTTCATTACCTAAATTTAAGGGGAATGCATATGAGGGCGATAGATGTACGGCGATGTCGGGAAAACGCTGTTGGAAATCACCTATACGGGGCAGTAGCCAGTGAGATGCAAAGCTTGTGGTGACATTAACGGTAAGAATTTCAATACTAGGATCCTGCAAAAGCTTCGAACTGGCCTGTTCAATCGCATCTAAACTATCTCTAATTACAGGCAGAAGCCCTAGACCTGCGGCATTCAGCGAGACTTTGCCATGAGAGCGTACGAACAAGGGTTGGCCAAAAAAATCTTCAAGTGTCTTTATTTGCTGACTTACCGCACCATGGGTAACAAATAACTCGCGAGCAGCATCAGTGAAGCTGAGCAGCCGCGCAGCCGCCTCAAAGGCACGTAAAGCATTTAGTGGCGGGAGTTTTCTTGACATAGCCAACCCTTTTCTTATGCCACGATAATACATTGTTAGTGCGACGAATAAATAACATTTTCAGCGTCTGTTAAGTGATCCAGCTGTTTAAATCGGGCGTAATAATGCTAATGTAGAGGAATGAAAAAACACTATGTTGACAAAGACAACCAACAAGATGGATAAAAACCTCGAGCCCGGTAGCCGGGTTGCGGTCTTAAATCGATCGGAAAAGCGCTCAGATCAATGGACTTTGCTGCTAATTTCCGTTGGTGAGAACCGCGATCGTGCCGCGTTTGTCCAGCTTTTTAAGCATTTTGCCCCTCTACTAAAAAGTTTTGCGCAAGCCAGTCGCCACGAAGGTTGGTTCCCTGGTTTAAGCGAAGACCTTGTGCAGGAAGTGATGATTAAAGTGTGGCAGAAAGCAGCAGGGTTTAACCCTGAGAAGGCGTCTGCTACGACCTGGATCTACACTGTTGCTCGAAACTGCCGTATTGATATGTTGCGGCGAAAAAGTAACACCCAGCATCTTCCTCTAGAAAACGAAGATTTCTGGCATGAACCAGATGAAGAGACGCCTGTGTCGTTATTACGCCAGCGCCGTAGCGAGGACAAGCTGCAAAACAGCTTGTCTCAGTTGCCACGTGAGCAAAGCGAAATCTTGCGCAAAGTCTATTTAGAAGGAAAATCTCACGCCGAGGCATCTAATGAGTTAGGTCTGCCTTTAGGTACCGTAAAATCGAGAGTGCGTTTAGCACTTCAGAAAATGCAAATTCTGGTCTCACCAGAATTTCAAGATGAGCTACACCATGAGTAAACATTTAACCCATCACCCAGATCATGCGACGTTAGTGGAGTTTGCCGCTGGCACTCTGTCTCCTGCGCTGTCCATCTGTGTGTCCGCGCACCTACATTTTTGCGAAAAGTGCCGCGCTGAACTACTTAGTCTCAACCAAATCGGGTCACATTTAATGACCCAAGCAGAGCCTGCAGAGGTCGATGACAGCCTTTTAGATACCGTTTTGGAGAAGATTGATCAAGCCGAAGCCGGCACAGCCAAAGCTGTTCCAGCTAAGACCACAGGTCGTGAAGCAATTGATGGCTTCCCATTTTCAGTCAATCAACTGCTCAACAATCCTCATCACAAACCATTTTGGAAGCGCTTATCAGGCTCTGTAGATATTGCTCGCTTTAAGACGGGCCAGACTGATTTCGAAGTGGCATTGCATAGAATTTGCGCTGGAGGTAAAACCCCCAAACATGATCACCACGGGCTGGAATACACAGTGGTACTGAAAGGTAGTTTCTCGGATGAGAAGGCCGTCTACAAGGAAGGTGACTTTTTGGTCCGCGAACCTGGCGATGTTCATCAACCGATGGGCGCCCAAAATGGCGAATGCATCTGTCTATCTGCTCTGGCCGCACCGATTAAACTCACTAATCCTCTCGGGTTCTTGATGAAACCATTATTGAGAATAAACCCTATGTAAGCAGTTTCTATCCCTTAGAAAGTAAGACCCTTGTAATACCTTTGATAAACCGTGCGCAAGCACGGTTTTTTTTATCCTGCAATAAATGCTACAGACGAATATCAATGCCACGCTCGGCCATATACTGTTTGGCCTCGGGCACGGTATGCTCACCAAAGTGGAAGATACTGGCCGCCAATACCGCATCAGCCTTACCCTGGATAATACCATCAACTAAATGCTGCAGTTCTCCGACGCCACCGGACGCAATGACCGGTACAGGTACCGAATCACTGATGCGCGAGGTCAAATCTAAGTCGAAGCCGTTTTTGGTGCCATCCCGATCCATACTCGTCAGCAGTATCTCTCCGGCACCGAAGGCAGTCATTTTCTCTGCCCATTCAATGGCATTAATGCCGGTGGGTTTGCGCCCTCCATGAGTAAAGATTTCCCAGCGCGGGTCATCGCCATGGCGTACCTGCTTGGCATCAATCG
>CBFHVP010000101.1:0-5998 GCA_965659315.1 uncultured Porticoccaceae bacterium
TCAATGCCAACTATATGGCTAACCGTCTGCAGGATCATTATCCAGTTCTGTACACAGGGGCTAATGGTCGCGTTGCCCATGAATGCATTCTCGATGTGCGGCCAATTAAAGATGAGGTGGGTATCAGTGTCGATGATATTGCTAAGCGTTTGATTGATTATGGCTTTCATGCGCCGACTATGTCGTTTCCCGTCGCTGGTACATTAATGATTGAGCCGACAGAGAGTGAATCGAAAGTCGAACTCGATCGTTTCTGTGACGCTATGATTGCGATTAAGCGTGAAATCGATCAGGTAGCTACTGGCCAGTTGCCATTGGATGATAACCCGCTAGTCGGAGCGCCTCATACTGCGGCTATGCTAAGTGCTGATGAATGGCAGAAGGGGTATAGCCGCAGTCAGGCAGCGTACCCAGTAGCCACATTGCGGGATAATAAATATTGGCCACCGGTGGGTCGTCTCGATCATGTCTTTGGTGACCGCAATTTAGTTTGCTCCTGTCCCTCTATTGCTGACTATGAATAGCGACGGATGAGACCGGTATAAGCGCTAGCCCACCTATTACTGCTCAGCCGCGGACTTATCTATCAAGCGTTTATTGGCGTCTATGGCACTGTAAACGCTGACGGGTTTAGAAAAGCCTTTGACAGAGATATGGCCTTTGTCAGCGCAGTGGATGGTTGTTTTTACCAATTGATAGGTACTGTCAGAGAGCAGTATTTCATCGGACTGCGCTGCCGATTCTAGTCGACTTGCCAGATTGACCGCATGGCCCAGCAAGGTATAGTCCAAGCGGTTTTCAGTACCAAAATTTCCCACCTTGCATGTACCGCTATTGATGCCTATGCGCAATGCTGGCGGCTGTTTTATACCATCTGTGCGCCAGCGTTGCTTTAGCTCTTGCATTGTTCGGCGCATTGCAATCGCCATGGATACGCAGGCCACTGCATCAGCTTGAGTACCGCGGCTCTCAGGATCGCCAAAGAACACCATAATAGAATCGCCGATAACCTTGTCTACGGTGCCGCCAAAACGGCAAGCAATTTCACACATCTCTGATAGATAGGTGTTTAAAAAGCAGCTAAGTTGTTCAGGATCGAGCTCTTCTGCAAGTGGTGTGAAACCAATAATATCGGAGAAAAAGATAGTCAGGTCTTTTTCCTGAGTTTCTGCACGTACATTACGGCCGCATAAAATTGCTTTGCGAAGAGGTGGTGATAGATATTTGGATAAGCGAAACAACCTCACTTCAAGCAATTCCTTTTTTAGCATCTCGGCATCATGTTGCTCAGATAATTGACAATAGGCTTTGCGAACAATGTTGGCTTGCAGCAGGCTAAAACAAGCTGCTGCAACCAAAAGCAATGTCTGGGTTAGTGAGGTCGGAATAATAGTGAAGGGACATAACCAGAAAGTGAGTAGAGCACTCAGAACCAACCCAGCAAGACATATAGGACCTCTGGGTTTTATTGAGCTCATAATAGGTATCAAGAAGATCAAGCCAATTGCCATGGCAATAATGGGTTGAAAACTCGATAAGCTTAATAGCATGCCTGTCAGCAACCCATCGATAAACTCCAAAATTCTAGCGGTGCCTTGATTGTTGGGTCTTTTAAGTGATCGGGTCGATATAAAATGACTGCTATATTGATACACAAACAATATGGGTGGCCAGAGTAAGAAAGCTGGATGATAGTCGGTAGCATGCCATACCCCTAGAAGAATAATGATCCAATAAGTACACAGCGCTAGCCGGTAGAGTTCTTGTATTTTGGGTATGGGAAATATGGCAGCGTTTTTTTTTAGCATAGCCCAAGTCTAGCACCCAGTTGGCAAAATAATTGGAACTGGTTAACTTTTGGTAATCCGATTGATTTTCATAACTTGTTTGTGTACAGTTGCCGCGTTTTGATAGAGCTGTAAGCCGCGAAAATAGTGGCTCAAAGCATTGAGCGTATATGGCTCCTGTCCGATTTAAAGGACGGAAAACGGTAGCAGTTTGCGGTGAGGTGTCCGAGTGGCTGAAGGAGCACGCCTGGAAAGTGTGTAAGCGTTAATAGCGTTTCGAGGGTTCGAATCCCTCTCTCACCGCCATACTCATCGCATAAGTCATTGTTTTGCAAGGGTTTTGTTTCTTAAAGGCCTTGTAAAAAACTGCGAGTTACCTTTTGTCTCGCTAAAAGTATTTACTCTCTCACCGCCATAAAACAAATACAAATCCTAATTTAGCAGGGGAGTTTTTGCTCTCTAACTCCTGTAGTCCTAGTATCATTGGGCTATCAAAATACATCTTGTCGTTAGCTAATGAAACAATTCGATTGAAGTTGGTAAAGCTACAGCCCAAATCCCGCATTCATACTTTTCTATACTAGTAATGATGGTAAGTTGGCTGATTTATATCAACAGGCGCATTAACGACCACGCATCGAATCACAGGCCGAGGCGGCTCACCTTCATATCCATGCACCTCGCAACTCCGCATAAGTGCAGAATAATATCCCGCATGGCCCATACTGGAAGTCAAAAGAATTAATGTGGCAAATGCAATCTTGGTTTTCACTTTGAGTAACTCCATTTATTCTAAATGAATATGTTTTTTCTCTCCAAACAGAGAGATGTTGTAGTCTTCAGGATGAGTTGTGATTAACAAAATCTTTTTGAATGCTTCCTCTAGCTCCCGATTGTTTAATGTTTGAATTAGCTCCATAGCCTGATTCATATATGCTGTACCTTCATCAACCCGTCCGCTGATATAAAGAAGCTGACCTAATCCCATGCTATACTCAGCTTTCATTGTGGTGATCATCCTGTCGTCCCAAACATTCCCCGCTTTGTCGGTCAATTCGAGTGCCTTCCTGTACTCAGTTTCTGCTGTTACGTAATTGCCGAGAGCCATTTCAGCAACTGCTAGTTGTCCATGACGAAGAGGAGAGTGTTCCGATAGCCCTTCCATATTCGACGCTTCCTGAAGAAGAGCGACGGATTCATTTAATCTTTTTTTATCGGTAGCTCGCTCGCTCGAGAGTCGCATTTTTACGATAGCTAACTTTGCTCGAATGCTTCCACCAAAGAAGTCATTATCTGCCTCTAAGCGTAGATTCTCTGCAGATAGAATATTTTCAAGTACCTTCTCAGCTTTATAATCGTCCCCTAAGCGTATATAACTTGTGGCCAACATATGATGAATATGAGTATTAGCTGCCCCTGAATCAATTACTGATTGCAGTAGCTCTATCGCTTGACCCTCTTGGAAGTGGACGTCAGAAAGACAGCCTGCGGTATAAATTACAAATGAGATATATTTTTCTGTTGGAAGAGGGAGAACAAGTGACACATCTAGCAGATTATTCTTCCACATTTGCAACTCTGTTTTGGATGTGCGAGCACAAATTTCGTTCCAGGTTGAGGAGCTATCGTGTAATGACTCGATCAAGTTGTCTAGTTTAATCCAAATATACCAACCTTGCTCCTCCGCGTGGTCGGTAACATCTCTTTGCGTTGCAAGCCCTGCGACTAAATGAGTATTGTCATATAGAGGTTTCTCTTTCTCTGACAGAGCAGTATGACTATCTGCTTGATTTGTACCATCAACTGATGCATTAAATAAGATTGTGGAAGCAATAAGTATTGCTATCCCTGCCCCCACCAGCAGTAGTGAGTAAACTCTGTTACGCATTTCCTTATCGACCTTAAATATACCCTGTGAAAGTACATACTTGAGTCTTTAGGATAGGTTAGCTTTAAAATTTTTTCTCTTGTTGTAATGCAGAAATTTGATCATTTAACTCTATATGCTCTTACGGTTCCGTTTTTTAAATAGTGGTTAGCTCTTGCCTATCTAAGGAATGGAGATTAATTATATTTAATCATTCTAAATTGACGAACCTTGTAACGAGGTTATCTTATCAGGCGATTATTGTGTTCAGTAAAGTAACCAACAATAGTATTTTTTTTATTATAGTCGCCCGAAGTTAAGCCAATAACAGTCTCGTTTCACGGTCAAGCTAGTGATAGTGCTAAGTTGACTACAAGCGTTATGACCCATCTGATTATCGATTTTGCACATTAACATAGATTAAGTTGGTAACAGAGATAAGTCGACCAATAATACTAATAAGCCCATTGAGCGAAACTAAATGGCTAGATAAAAAAGCCAAGAGTAGCTCGAGTCCGTATGAAATGGATTCCAATAAATTAATGCCTTTAGGTAGCAAAACTAGATTGTTATATAAAATACTTTGTCTCTGCCATGTCGATTAAACAAGATATAAATATTGTCTGGTATAAGCGTGATCTACGTGTCGATGATCATGCGCCCTTGCGCGAAGCAGCTACCGATGGTGTTCCTGTTTTGCCACTGTATGTGGTCGAGTCTAACTATTGGCGGCAAAAATTCTCATCGCGCCGACACTGGCACTTTATTTATGATTGTTTGGTTGAGTTGAGGCATCAGACTGCACATCTGGGTCAGCCCTTGGTGGTTAGAGTGGGTGAGGTTATGGATGTGTTCGATTCCTTACGCCAAGATTTCACTATTCGAGGTATTTATGCCCACGAAGAGTGCGGTAATCAGTGGACCTATGATCGAGATAAAGCGGTTGTCCATTGGTGTCAGCGCAATAATGTAGCGTTGCATGAATACCCTCACAATGGTGTGGTGCGTCGCCTAGAAAACCGTGATCAGTGGGCGCGACTACGCAATAAGCGCATGGCCCAAGATACTATCGATAGGCCGTATACAATTTTACCGGTAAGTGATATTGCTGAGGGCGATATACCCGCAGTAGATCACCCAATGTTTGGCGAGGCCTTGCAGGGGACAGTGCAGACTGGGGGGCGACATGCGGCACTTGAGTTGTTGCAAAGCTTCCTAAAAACTCGCTCTGCTCGGTACATACAGAATATCGCTAAACCGGGTTTGGCTGATCAGTATTGTTCTCGACTATCAGCACATCTTGCGTGGGGTTCATTGTCTGTTCGCGAGGTGGTTAAAGCGACCAATCACCATATTCGTACACAGGCATTAGATCCTAGCGGTAAGCAATATCGCGGCTTGTCTGCATTTAAATCGCGACTATCATGGCGCTGTCATTTTATGCAAAAGCTTGAAGACCAACCCGAGATAGAGTTTCGCTGTATGCATAGCGCCTATGAAAATATGCGCCAATTGGAGGGAGACGCTGCGTTCTATCAGGCCTGGGCGGAAGGGCAGACAGGCTACCCTCTGATAGATGCCTGTATGCGCTGTCTTATTCAGCGTGGCTGGGTAACTTTTCGTATGCGAGCGATGCTGGTGTCTTTTTCCAGTTACCATTTATGGCTTGACTGGAGGCAGACCGGATACCATTTAGCAAGGTTATTTACCGATTATGAGCCCGGGATTCATTACAGCCAATTACAAATGCAATCGGGTGTTACAGGTATCAATACCACTCGTATCTACAACCCCATAAAACAGTCTCAAGATCAGGATCCTTCCGGCACGTTTATTCGTCAATGGGTGCCGGAGTTGAAGCAGGTCGCAGATAGCTGGATTCACCAGCCTTGGCTAATGAGTAATTCGCTGCAAATAGAGGCTCAGTGTACGATTGGCATTGACTATCCGCGACCAATTGTCGATCACGCCGCCGCCATTAAAGACGCGCGACATAAGTTAAGTATCGCCCGTGCAAAAGTAGGTTATGGCGTTGAGGCGAATCAGGTTTTTCATAAGTTAGGTAGCCGCAATAGGCCGCAAAAAATCAGAGCTCCGCAACAGTCGAGTGCCCAAATGTCATTATTTTATTGATTACTGCTTATGTCGTAGCGGGAAGCAATATTTTGTAAATTCGTACAATCGGATATCGTCTGTGGTGCCAAGATGGGTATTGGGTGAATTGCAATTTGAAGAAGCGGTCGCTTAGCTTGCTAGAGTTGCCGTTATCTTGCCGGGATTGGTTTGGCAGAAAAAATTTGGCGATTACATTTAAGTACATTATCCACATCGGTCCTACTTATCT